>JBAUVX010000120.1:0-6511 GCA_049583465.1 Waddliaceae bacterium
TTTTCTCTTCAAGAGCTATTTTAAGAACATGGTTGCACGCATCGGGAAAACGCTCACTTGTTTCTTTGAGAGCATCTGCGATAGGGGAGGTCTTAAGAAGCTTGCAACAAATAGTCCTTGTTTCCATGGAGAGTATTATCCATCACAAAAGGAATTAAAGCAGCAGAAAAGGAGCGAGGTTTCCTCCCTACGGCTAAAGCCAAGGGTTTCCACCTCGTCAATTCGATGATCTTTTTTGGAGAACGGCGCTACTTGCTGCTACTCGCGAGGAAGATAGCGACGAGACGGTCTTCACTATCGTCTATCATCTTAATCACGCGAAGAAAAACTGACTTATGCACAGGCGCCCTCTATTCAGAAATTATCACCCATCTTAGCCATGGCGATTCAGACGAGGCGAAGTTTAGCCTAAAGTGTACTCTGGCAAAATCCTCACGGGTTCCCGAGCAGTACTCACCTCGCTTGACTCTTTAGAGTCAAGCGAGGCTTGTTTTTAAAAATCTTGTTACTTATTTTCACTCTCTACAAGAGGTTTTCGTTCAACCCGGGGTTTAATGACAATTTCCATTTGGCGCATTTTGTGATTGATGTGTCTTTTTAGATCGCATGCGATGATGCCTACGTTCCACATTTTCTTGAAACTCCACCCCGTTGGGATACGAAAATTGACAAAATTTCCGATCTTTTCTGTCAGGCGCTCTGAAGCAATTTCCCAAAAGTCAGAGGTCGATAGCTGTACACGGTGGGAACGTTGATGCACTAGGGTTTGGATCACCTGGTCAGCTAAATAAATGGCGTATTGCTTTACAAGGCGGCAACGGGTAGGGAAATCCGGTTGATTGCCATGTTGAAAATGGGGAAGAAAGGCCTCTTTCATTTGCTGGTCAATGTGGGGGAGATGCTGCTCGTATGCCGCTTAAACAGGCGATTGCCTGCTCGATCGTTGTCCGAATGCGGATCAGCAGGTCGCGTGTTGCCGCTTTAGTGAAGGCGGCAATGAGAATCTGTTCGAGAGGGAGCGGATCGTCTTCGATCAACAAACGGACGGCAATATGTTCAATGGCAAATGTTTTTCCTGTCCACGCGGAGGCTTCGAGAAAATAATGCCGGTGGATCTTTTGTTCTCGACTAAGGACGGTGAAACTTTTAGGATCACATCCACGTCTTATAGAGTTGGCCATACAATTGCTCTGCTATCTTTTTCCATTCGTTGACAATGATCTTGGTGTCGGGAAGATCGGAGCCGTGCATCGCCCATTTAAGATCGTGGTGATAAAAGTGGCGGGATTGTTGAGAAAAGGAATCGTGGATTTTTTTTTCAACATGCTTTGCTTCATGTTCAATCAAAGCAGGGAGCCAGTCGGGAATTAATGGAGAAGCATTTTCCAGTGCGTGAAAATAGTAGTGAAGGTAGCGTTGCAGTTCTTGAAGAGGATTGTTTATCATAGGAGTTTTTCCCTTTCCGCTTTTCATAAACAGCAGTTGATCGCTCAACGGAAGGGCGTAATGCCGGGTCAGGCAACGGTAGACGAGATAGAGCGGCCAGACCTTGATGATCTCTATTTTATCATGTTTGATGTGGGCAATCATCCCATTTGGTGCGACCTCTTCCAACACTCCCACAATCTTGACTTTTTGGTTCTCATAGGGAACTTCTAGAGGAGGCAGCCGCCATCCTCCTGTTTCAGTTTGTTCGACGGCGTCATACTGTTCGGCACATTCAATCGTGACGATATCGGAGGGGTGAATCATCAATTGAGAACACGCCTGATTAAGAGCATCCGCTTCGATCTTGAGTTGATTGACGGCATCCCGATGAAAGGGACCTAGGGGTAGGCGCCCCTCTTTTTCAGCCTCTTTCAAGACCTCTTCGATCGGCCTTTTCATGGCCCTTTTTCTCAATATCGCCCTTTCTAGAGGGGAGAGGAGAAAGTCTTCTTCTGTTTCCCACACCCTCTTATCATCAGTTTCAAGGTAAATGCCCAGTGTGCGTCTAAAAAAGGCTTCGATGGGTTTAGAGGCCATGAATTGCAGCTGTTTTAAATCAATCGTTTGCTCTTCAGGCACCCGAGGAGTACGGGTGATGTGAAAATCGGGAATAAAGCAATGTTTAGCACGTTTAGCTCCATTGTAGAAGGCTTGCGCTGCACGATAATGGGCGTGGGAGTAGCTTTGAAGGCGATGACGGGAAAAATAGACCTTATCATGCGGGTGAAGGGGGTGGGTGAAGCAGCAATGGTGGGATGGAAGGTTTCCCCCTACTGTATATCCTTTGTCCAAATAGCTGAAGAGTTCGGCGGCAAGAAGAGAAGGAGCGGCTGTTTGGTCGGCGTCATGATAGCTCAAGATAACCGACTCTCTTGCCGAAAGCAGGGTCTCGAGAAAAAGATAGCGGTCTTTATCCGCTTGCGTTGGGCAATAGTCGGCATCTTCGCTCTCGCGGAGGGCATTCAAGGAAAAAGCGGCTTCCTGTCTGGGAAAAGAGCCTTGCTGCATCCCCAAGAGGGCAATGATCTTGGCGGGGTGGGGCGATTGCAGGGAGCAAAAGCGAACTGCATGGAGAGAAGATCCTCCTTCGCGCACCCGTTGACGTGCCGCACCCTCTTCTAAATGATACCAAATCGAAGAAAATGGAAAAGAATGTGCGTTGCCTGTGATTTTGAGTGATTGCACAAGGCGGAGAAGGTCGTCGGCGTCGGAGCTGTTTGCAGAAAAATAGGTGTTCAGCAAATTGAGGAGATAGCCGGACCATTCCGAAAGAGTCATTGTCGATCCATCGGAGAGGGGTTTTAAGTCAGCACGTAGAGAACGCACCAATCGCATCCATTGACCCAGCAGCTCCGCCTGCGTTGTTTCGATATCTGCCGCGGGCAGGAGGGGCCACGATCCATTTTCAACCGGAGTCATGGCCAGCCCCATTAGGAGCCGTTCAAAGCCGTGCTCCCATGTCCCGAACGGCCGGTCATCAACGATAGCGCCCTCTTCATAGTGGCGCCGCAAAAGAGCGAGGCGGTGTTCAGCGCTTTCTCCCCACCTCACCTTTGCCTCTTTCATCCACGTGCGAATTTGGAGGGCATCATCGGAGGTGAGGCGATGCCGCTCGAGAAATGGGGGAAAGTTGAGTAAATGGACAAGAGAGGCGACGTCCCAACGTCCAAAAGCTATAGAGATAAGATGGAAAAAGCCCTGAATCAAACGATTGTGTGCGAGCAGGGAGATGCCCATGATCCGGTAATTGAGTTGGCTCTCTTTAGATCTAAACACTGCGCGGATATAGGGAACGTAGTCGTCAATATCAGGGGCCATGACCAGCACATCTTCCGGAAGAACGGGATGAGGGTCGTTTGCATGCTTGTCAATCATTGCCATCAGGTTATTGTACAGCACCTGGATCTCCCGCATGGGAGAGGCTGCGGCGTGGAGCTGGATGCTCCGATCGTCTTCTGCAACGGCGATTTTTGCTGCTGGATCAGGGGAGCGCAACGAGAGCATATCCGCTTGCACCCATTTAAGCAGCCCCTGTTCTTCCTGAGGCTCTTGATAATCATCCTCTTCTGTTTGGCAGGGGGTTTCCTCGATTTGGGCTGCCATTTCACGGCCTAATCTCCCGGCATTTGCCAGAAGGGGATTGCGATCATAGAGATAGGCTTCCATTTCTTCTTGCTGCTGTTCGGACACACTTCTTTCTTCCCATCGTTTCTGCCATTTACGCCCTTCCCGATCAGAAAGAATATCGCTCCAAAAGAGTTGGCAGGGGGAGAGAACAAAGAGGTTCACAGGGATGTTTTGAGAAAGATCGACCAGAAATTGGTAGTGTTTTCGAGGGATAAAGCTGTTGGCAAACAGGTGGATCATGCGATCCCCGGGAGCGAAATCGTTTTTGTCCGAAACGGCCTTTCCTGCAACTCTTCTCCACAGCTCCCCTTGCCATTCTCCCTCGTTTTTCATCAACCATCGCCGCAGCATGCTGCCTCCAAACGTTTCATACTCTTGAAAGAGGCGGGCGAGTTTAGCCGATAACCGCACAAGGCGGCGCTCGGTTTTTTGACGGGAAGAGCAGCGGAGATAGTTGTGAAGAGGGGCCCATATCTGTTGATCGGGCAGTGAGGAAAACGAGGAGAGAATCCGTTGAATTTCCGCTTCGATCCGGAAGGCCAGCACGAGGTGGGAAAGGCGGTCTTGAGCAAAAATGTCCCGCCGCAATTCCTCGATGGCTTGTTCGAGAAAGGTCATGTGGACGCCGGCGGCGATGCCGAGGTCCCGAGCCATGCTTTCCCTCAGCCAGTTTTTGATCGCCAAACTTGGGACAACGACGGTCCTTTTCGTAAATGCCGAGGTCTTTTCCGAAAATAATTCTTTGATGAGATGTACATAAAGCCGTTCGATGCGATTGCTAAAAAAAACACGGAATTGATGACTCATCAATCAGCTCCAAGGAGATTGCTAATAAGAAATTGGAATTGATGACTCATCAATGATTGGCTCCATCGAGATGAGGACTTGATTCTTTTGAGATGACGTCTTGTTATTTTAGATCTGGAGGGCATTTTTTTCTATGTCTTTTTATCCTTTTGTTGCGTGGCTGCACAATATTTTAACAAGATTCCATTTGTTTTAATTAATTATTTACAATAAATAAACAAATATCGCTAAAAATTGCAATTTTATAAAAAAAGTTATATAATTAATATATAAAACGTTCAATTAACTAATAAAATAATAGAAATGGTGGCAACTATGAGTATAGGACCAAGGCCTTCAAATCCAGTATCTTATGAACAAGTATCTTTTCACGATGCCAGAAAGGTACTTGAGGGCCATGAAGCCCCCCTTCACCCCTCCCAAGGTAATGCCAGCAAGATGGTAAAAACTGCAGAAAAAACTGCAGATGTCGCAGAACTCTATTTAGTACGCATCGCCAAGGGTGTAGAAAAGGGATTTTATGAAGCTAGGATTTTAGAGGAAGTCGAAAGTAGGGACGTGACAATCGGCAAGGAAAGGGTGAAGGAATATTACATAACAGAAAATGGCAAGGAAAGACGCGTTTATCCTGTTACGAAACAGACAGTTATCGGAACTTTGGGAAAATTGGAATATGAAGACTTGATGAAAAGGGTTAAAAATGGAGAAAAGATCGGCTTTCTGATGCCGTTGAAAAAGAGCAAAATTGAAAGTGTAGAGAAGGAAATGCGTAAGAAGGAGGACATAAAAACAAAAGTCAGGGAGTGTATTATAAAGAAACTTAAAGAAGAAATTAAAAGCGATCTCGAAAAGGAATTCCGTAAAGACTCTCCTGAATATACAAAGGCTATAAAAGAACTCTTTGTAGAGGGCGTGATAGAAAAACGGTATAAAGAGGTGATAGAAGAACGCTATCAAGAGGCGATAAAACACTTAGATCTTGAAGCTTCGGATACTTCATTAGTAGTAGAGGGACAGGTTGGTGAACTTCGAAAAGTTGAATTGGCCTCTCACGGGAACCTTGAAAGCTTTCTTAATAAAAAATTCCCTTTAGATACTGAAAAGGCGACGGACCTATGTCGGCAATTAGAGAAAGCAAGGCAAACGTTAAAGGATGTGGGTTATGTTCATGGCGATTTGAAGCTTGATAATGTGCTGGTCTTTGAAGATTCTGACAAAAACTTAGTGTTAAAAGTCACCGATTTTGGAAAATCAAAACACGTGGACGAGCTCAATACATGGAAGGCAAAAATCCATAAAGGAAATCTTCGCAATTGTGCCCCGGAGATGGAAAATTCCATAGAGGGGGATGCCTATTCCTTTGCCTCTTTGATGGTTCAAATTCTTGAAGCGTCTATCGTGACGAAAGAAGGGAAAAGAGAGAAACTGATAAAGCCCATTAGGGATAAAACCATACTAAGTGCGAACGAAGCTCACGAAGAACGGTCTCCATTTATTAAATATCTTTGTGCACATAAAAATGGCTTGGCAATTGATGCCAAACACCAAGCGAAAGACGAGAAGGCTTGGTATAAGACCATGAGAGCGAGTTTTGTGCGAATGAAAACAGTAATGGGTCTTCACAGTAGAAGAAAGCACATTGAATGTGTGCACGTTTATATCGATGCCTTGCATGAAGAGCTCAAAAGAGAAATCTCCAATGCTCTCACGATAAAAAACCTTCTAAAAACGATGACAGCTTTAAACCCTGAGGATCGCCTTGGTGATGATTTCAAGCGATACAGCAAAGAGTTCGCTCCACCTAAAGCTAAAGACGAGATTCCTCTCCCGCCCTTCTTTGCTCCCCCTCCACCAAGGGTAAAATTAAAACGAAGTGAGAAGCCCTCTCAACCTGTTCAAAAGAACAGCTTCAAGCTAAAACTACCAACACCAGGCCAAAAACTCGATTAAAAGTTTACATCAACGCCATGGGCGAATTATTAATGCTTCAAGAGACCATCAAACTGTAAAGGCTCGTTGCCCAAATCCATATTCAGTTTCACACACACCGTATGAGCTAACAATTTTCTCCAAAATCTAGAAGCCTGAT
>JBAUVX010000121.1:0-10896 GCA_049583465.1 Waddliaceae bacterium
GCTCAATCGCGAGCAAAACTGCCTAACAATATCGTCTTTTGATACAGGTGCCTCCTTTGTTGAAAAATTTGGCACCATCTTACCAAATCCTCCCAAATCAAGTTACGCAAAACATTCGAAGGCTCACTGTGTTTTACACTAACAACCATGCTTTAAATGAGTGGTGAAACTAGTACCCGCGCATTATCAACCGAAATCGCAAAATCGCAATTCGCCCATGGCGTTCAGTATTAAGTCAATACGGACCCATTTACGATCGTTCAACCCCGGGACTTTGGCGCGGCTCAATCCCCCATTTTAATCTTGACAGAGCACTAGTGTTGTAAATGGACTTAAAACCCGGGTTTTAAATCTGCTGCTCCGCGACTGCTGCTCTGCGTTTTAAATTCGATTGGAAAAAGAAACATATGGCTGCACGGGTTTAGACTATACTGTGACGGGATGTTTATCTGTTACTAAAGGTTCTCTTTCTTCTCTGGCCGTCACCCTGTCGCCCTCTTTGTTTTTCGTTTCCTTTACAAGTGCTTCAAATTGATTTCCTAGAGACTGTGTTGAAACAACCCAAAGGATGATCACTGCCAAGACAATGGCTCCCACATAAGGGGCGCAAGCAATGATTCCTCCGAAAAACATGAGAAGGCCCTGATAGAGCAAGGATCCCCCGAATTTCCCAAAACGAGATCCCACGCCGTCAATTGCCGCTTTCCCATTGAGTTTGATGTCATGTTCAAGGGGAATAAAGGAAATATTGTTGGTGGTATCAAAAACCGAATATTTTGCTGCTTTACTCAAACAATTTTGCAACGCGCCAAAAAAGACAACAAGCCCTAGCGGAGATGTTCCAAGTGCAGTGAAAAAGGCATGGGAAAAGCTGTTCTGAACAAATAAGACAATGAAGAAACCCACACTTGTCACTAGTATAATTAGGGGAGTTAAGAGCGCAGTTTTTGTCCACCCGCATTTGCTCATAAACCAAGGAAGAAAAAAGGCGATGATTGTGGATATCATGCCTCCTGTTGACGTTAAATTGTTCATGTACCTATTGAAATCAGCCGGTGAGGGATAAAGAATACTAAGCTGATCTTTCCAGATGATCTCCACAAGACCGATGGCTAGGTTATAAGAAATGACTAAAATCGCAATACAAGCTAAATATTTTGAATTTTTTAGATAGGTTAGACTCTCCCTAACTGAAAGCTTTCTTTTCTTGTTTATCTTGGGTTCACTTTCATGAAAGTGATCAAAGCGTCGATCTTTCAACACGTTTTGATTCAACCATCGAAAAATTCCCATGATGATGATGCCGCAAATGACGACTAAAATCACCAAAATCATCAGAGTTTGCTCCCAAGCAGTTTGTCCAAAAGGGAGGTTTGCATTGTAGATTTCTCCCATGGAAAAATAATTTGCTGCCTGTCCCGCCAAAAACGCAGCGAGGTTTGAACCGACACTTATGACGCCATAGTAACGACGTGCTTCGGTAACTTTGGTCACTTCATTTGCAAAACCCCAAAACAAGACCGAAAGAATAATACTACCCCATAACTCTACAACAACATAAAACCCTGTGAATGACCAGTAGCGAAACATCGAAATCAGCCCGCGGAATCCCCTAGGAAGAGCTGCTTCCAGGGTTTCTGCTAAGGAATGGGGATGGATATAGTCGCGAGCAGGATAGAGAACAAATGCAAATAGAAGATAAAAGACCAAAAAACTTGAGGTCATGATATAAACGACCTTTTCATAACTAAAACGATGGGTTAATTGAATAAAGATATAGGTGAGCAGCACTGCCATGGGAAGCAATACCCAAACCTTAATGAAGGGAAGGACTTCCGCTCCGGCAGCCGTAATCACAATAGAATCTTTGATGCAGCGGATGATGCTATAATTGAAGCAGACAAGAAAAAACATGAGGAGCATGGGAATAACCAAGCGGCATTCGCTAGGATAAATGGGCCAAAAGAAAGAACGGATCCTTCCAAAATCATTTGCCAAAGAATTTTTCATAAAAAATTAAACCTTAAAGAGTTTTTAGCTAATGAACATAGTTTATTCAAGAGCTATTAATTCCTCTCCTCTTAACTTTTGGCAATGGTAACAGTTGAAAGGAATACTATAACATATAAGTTCATTCTTTATCTACCCCACTTTACCAAAAGAGGCAGTTAAAGGATGTCTAGAAAGTCTTGAATAGCTAGTTCTCTTGGGGGAGATTTCCCCTATAACCGTAACGGTTATCCTTGCCATCCATGACTTTCTGGGCACACTCTTACACAATCTGCTCTTTGACCAACGCCGCATGCTCAGTTGGATGCAGGCGTCGTTCGGGTAGTTCTTCCACGAGCGGCGCTTTCTGCTTTTGTGTTCCGGACAAGAGATCAAATTCCTTCCCTAAGAAGCGAATCGACAGCATCCAAATCCCAATGACAACGATAATCATTACCATCACATAAGGAGCACTTACGGTAAACGTTGTACACATAAAAAGCAAACCTGTGTGAATGACCGACCCCCCGCATTTACCTAGGCGATTACACACCCCGTCAATAGCCGCTTTGCCCTTCAGCTTGGATTCTGTTGTGAGCGGGACAAAGGCCACTTCCTTTGTGATGTCGAAAACAGTATATTTGGCAGCACGGCTGAAAATATTTTGAATAGATCCCGATAGTACAATCAACATCAAAGGTGTGAAGCCGAAAAGAGCAGCAGCCGGTCCCGGAAGATGTTTTTCCGTGAAAAACAGCCCGAAAAACACCAGACTTGTGAACAAGACAATCAGGGGTGTTAACATAGCCGTAAACGTCCACCCATATTTCCTTAAAACGTTTCCTGATAAGAAAAGAGAGGCTAGAGTCGCCGTGATTCCGATGATCATAGAGACCTGGTTGAAATAGAGATTATAATCACTTGGACTGGGGTAAAGTGCTTTCATTCGATCCTTCCAAACTAATTCTATAAGATTAATAACAACACTATAAGAAATCACAATTAATGCGATGTAAATGAGATAATTTGATTTTAAAAGATAAGCAAAATTCTTACGAAGAGATAATTTCCCTTTGATAGCGTTGTTTTCATCGAACTTTTTAAGCTCGTTGTGCGAGCTGAGCAAAAATTTTCGATTCAGCCAGCGGAATAGTCCCAGCGATAACACCCCTGAAAGAATCACCAAGGAAATCAAAAGAACCAACGATTGTTCCCATCCTGTTTCACCAAAAGGAAGATGAGGATTAAATGCTCTCCGGCTAATGAATACGGAAATTAGTCCTGCGATAACTCCGGATAAGTTTGCCCCAAAACCCAGCAATCCATAAAAGCGTTTGGCTTCGTTGATTGTTGTTATCTCATTGGCAAATCCCCAAAATAACACAAAGATAATGATATTCCCCCATAGCTCCGACATTCCATAAAAAAGGGTAAAGGTCCAATTACGAAACATCGCAATGAAACCCTTGCATCCGGCCGGAAGCATCTCTTGAAGAAAATCGGCAAAGGCATGAGGGTGAATGCTCTCTCGAAGGGGATACAAAAAAAAACCAAAGAGAAAGAAAGTCAGTAGGAATATTGACATCATCACGTAAAAGACTGTCTCTCGAGAAAATCGATTGGAAAGACGTGTAAACAGGAACGTCATCAAAATTGCTCCCGGAAACATCACCCAGACTTTAATAAAGGCAATGGCCTCTACACCGGAACATTTAGCCGTAACGATAAGGGTATCCTTCAGTGTCCGCAAGATATTGTAGCTGAAATGAACAAGGAAAAAAATCAATAGCATCGGAATTAATTTTTTCATCTCATGTCGATGAATGGGCCATAAGAACTGGCGAATAGGTCCAAAACTCTTGTCGTCTGGACTGGACTCAGACATGAACACCTTCAAGTTTTCGATGCTTCAACCAAATCCGGAGTTGATCAGTGATTCGCGGGAACCCTGTACAATCTCTTGATTCACAGTGTGTTATCATTTTTGATCTCTTGCCGGTTTGATAAGAGAGGCAAAACATAACTCCTTGTGGAATAAAAATCTTGCATTGTCTTTCCTGCAAAACACCTGTCCACGCCGTTTGGCCACATTAGTGTATACATCTCTTCGCTATTTGGCAATCGATCTTTTCGATCGCCCTCGGTATCAATGAGTTCTTAATTTAAGTATTGATTATAGTAATAAATTGAATTTAATGCAATAAAAATTAAAGCTTTATAAAGATAAAAAATACAAACTCGACTTTAAGAAAACATCAACTATCGGGATAGTGCAGGGGCTTTGTACAATGATTCATCCGCTTGTACCCTATCAACTCTTTATTGACAGGGCACAAGGGGCAAATTGTGAAATCTGTTACCTGCTTGGAACATGCCGCAGCAAGATTATCCCGCAGATTTGATAAAATCAATGAACTTATCTTTGTTGCTAAAGACGCCGGCGTTCCGCTTGATTTCTTTCCCGTCTTTAAAGATGATGACCGTTGGAACCGACGAAATTCTCGAATGACGTCGGGCATTTGGTGCCTCGTCAATATCGAGCTTGCCAAAAGTCAATTTCCCCCGGTGTTCTTTTGCAACCTCTTCAAACATAGGGGCAAAGAGTTTACATGGTTGACACCATTTCGCATGATAATCAACAATGACAATACCTTGGGCTATTGTTTGTTGAAAATTGCTGTCGTTGAGTTCTTCGACAAAAATGGGGAGAATGGACACATCGCCGCCATCGGCTTGTTTGGCACATAGCTGCGAATGGAGACCGCTTAATAGGAATCCCAGTGTTAATAAAGTCATAAGGGTTCTTTTGATTGTCAACATCAGAATCCTCCGTTTGTTCGTCAGACCCTCTTAAAAGAGGCTCCGGTTTATTTGTTTTTTTTGCTAGTGTCGGCCATTGTATGGACAAGGCCTCAGGCAATGCGCCCTATTCTTACTAATCAATGTTAAGATCTAATAAAGAAAAATTGACTCTTCGTATGCACAGGGAAAGTTTGACCCTCTAAAAGCCGCGTTCAATGGTCTAACTGAGGAACCACGACTAAAGCAGGATGAACTTTTGCCTGGATCATTTGTTGGATATAAGATAATGTCGCCCCAACAGCCGAGTAGCACGAGGTACAATTCCCCTGATAGGAAATGAGCACCTCTTTTTCGTTGACAAGATTAAGCAATTCAATCCCTCCGCCATCTAATGCAATAAAGGGACGGACCTCTTCATCGAGGACACGTTCAATCACGGCTAGTTTTTTCTGCATTTCCAAGTCTTCCCACCCGGGATATCCTCCTTCCAGCACCTCTCCTATTTCTTTCGGAGCAGGCGGAGCAACATAGTGGATAGACAGAGGTATATCCATGCATTGTTCAGCGGCCTCTTTGATGGCAATTTCGATAATGGATAGATGAGGAATCGCTTCAGGGGGAAAAGCCGGCTTTCCGGAGCGGTCCTGCAATTGCTTATCGAGAAGAGCCGCTGTCATTCGACCGGCTTGGTCGTAATTTTTTCCGGCCAAGAGATCGCAAGCAGCATCAGCAGCTCCTATTAATGCAGATTGCCCAAGTACTTGAAATCTGGCGTCGACAATGATCCCGTCTTCTTGGTCGACGAGCCAAAAAAAGCGGACACAGTTGCCCTCTTGGAGCTCGCCTCCATTGCCGATCGCCAATCGCACTTTTCTTTCTTTTGATTCTTCTTGGGTGAAAAAACCAACATTATGCGGCCTTTCGATCTTTGCGATCAGTTTGCTACTATAGCAGCTCCAAGGAAATGGTGAAGTTAATGCGTCAAATCCCATGTTCGCTTTTCCTTATGTGTAAAGAGGCTTGTGATAAAAATTTTGCCGATTCGACGATGATGTCGATGGCCCGGTCGATCTCTTCTTCTGTTGTTTCACGGGAAAGGCTAAAGCTCAAAGAAGAATGAGCCAATGACTCTTCAACTCCTGCAGTCATTAAAAGCAAGCCGATTTGCTGGAAGCTTCCGCCTCCCATGCCGGCATAAACCCCTTTCCTATTCAAAAGAAATAGCAAGGCTTCATTGGCGACATGAGGAAATCCTATGGCGGTGCAATGGGGGAGGCGCTTTTGCTCCTGAAAGAAGCACACAGCTTCCGGCAATTTTTCTACAATACCGGCTTCGAGCTTGCTTCGAAGGCGGGCAACTTCCGTACAAAGTAAATTGCGGCACTCCAATGCTTCCTTGGCAGCAACTCCCAATCCGACGAGTCCCGGCACATTCACTGTACCTGCACGCAATCCTGCTTGCTCTTGCCCTCCCAAAATCAAAGGAGAACAGGGCACTCCATGTTGAATCCAAAGGCCCCCTGTTCCTTGAGGAGCGTGGAGATGATCCCCGTTAAATGTGACCATATGCGCTCCGGCATCGTTGAAATCAAAATAGAGTTTTCCCAACACGTGCGTGGCATCGAGATGAAAGAGGATTCCCCTTTCCCGGCAAAGAGAGGCAATCTCATGAACAGGATGGACAACTCCGGTCAACCCATTCCCCCATGAAAGGCTGACCATAGCTGTACGAGGGGTGATGACATCACCAATCGCTTCTGCGGTCACTTGTCCCTTGTCGTTGACATCGACCATTTTCGTCACGCAGCCCATGCGTTCCAGACGTTCCAGTGCCATGATGGCAGGGGCTTCGTCAATCGATGATGTCACAAATTGGTTTTTTCCCTTTTGCTTAGTGATTTCATAATACGTAGACATGAAGGCATGATTGACCGCTTCTGCACCGGAAGAGGTCATGATGACGGTATCTTCTTTTTTTGCTCCTAAAAGTTCATAAATCGAGGAGTAGCTCTCTGCAATGGCGGGAAAAAGCTGCTGCCCATGGCGATGAGGCGCCGAGGGGGAGCCCCATTTTTCAGTGAAATAAGGCATCATCTGGCTCAATGCGTGTTCCGATGGGCGTGTCGTCGTGCTGTTGTCGAGGTAGATTTCCGTCATTTCCTAGAAAAAATTCCATTTTGAAGAGTATAGATGATCGGCACTCCGGTGGGAATCTCGAGTTTAACGACTTCCTCTTCGCTTAAGTCATCCAAGTCCATAATAATCGATCGCATGGAATTTCCGTGTGCAGAGACAAAGACATTCTTGCCTTCTTGAAGAAGAGGAACAATGTTTTCTTCAAAATAGGGAATCGAGCGCTGAGCAGTCATTTGCAAGCTTTCTCCATTTGGAGGAGGCGTGCTGTAACTTCGCCGCCAAATGTGTACTTGCTCCTTTCCAAACTTCTCTGCGGTCTCTTTTTTGTTGAGCCCCTGCAGCTCCCCATACATTCTCTCATTGAGCTCCCGGCAACAGATGACGGGGATGCATCTTGCTTTGGCTTCTTCGCTATAGATTCGCCCCCATTGCCCCAGTTTTTCTTCTTCCGGATGGAGGATTAGAGGAACTTTGCCGGAACTATGCCGGCTCATGGCCAGCATCGCAGTCATTTGAGCACGAATTAGCGTTGTCGTAATGATGATGTCGATGGGGATATCTTTAATTTTCTCTCCTCCCTCGATCGCCTCTTCAATTCCCTTTTGAGAGAGGGGAATATCTACCCAACCCGTAAATTGATTGAGTTTATTCCATTCTGATTCTCCATGGCGCATCATGATGAGCTGACTCATTTCTTCTTCCTCTTAAAATCCCGGATAAAGCAGGCGTTGTTCATGATTAGAGTCTTTAAATAAACAGCTTTTCGCCCAAAACCCATGTTATTACAATTAATGGTAAAAGAATAAAGTTTTAAAATCCATAACACCGGGAGAAAACCGGCTCGTTGTTGCGGTAGACTCGAGTTTGCGCTGCAGTCTCAAACTTTTATTTGATTATTTTTGGACGATTTGATAAAATAGTCATTCCTCCACATAATTTAGCATAAAAATAATAGAGTGGAAAAGAATCGCTTAGCAAAATTTTTAGCGGCATCGGGAATAGGGTCTCGACGAGCGTGTGAAAGGATCGTTGCAGCAGGAGAGGTGAAAGTCAACGGGTGTGTTGCCTTGCTTCCTCAAATGTTGGTGGATGGTCGGGATCACATCACGGTCGGAGGTCATCAGCTCCCGAAAGAGGAGGCCAAAGTGTATTTCCTCTTAAATAAGCCGAGAGGCTATCTGTGTTCAACAGTGGGAGCTTCCCGCTGCAAATTGGTTTTCGATCTTTTTAAAGGCGTCAGTCAGCGTTTATTCACTGCGGGTAGGCTTGATAAAGACACGAC
Source organism: Waddliaceae bacterium (assembly GCA_049583465.1). Classification (GTDB taxonomy): domain Bacteria; phylum Chlamydiota; class Chlamydiia; order Chlamydiales; family Waddliaceae; genus JBAUVX01. The sequence goes on from JBAUVX010000121.1 coordinate 8,210, forward strand.
AGGGTTGCTCATTGTGACCAATGATGGGGTCTTTTCTCAACGTGTCATTCATCCCTCCTCGAATATCAAAAAGGAATATGTCGCTAAGACGAGGCAAGAGATCACTGCGGATCATTTGAAAACAATTGCACGAGGATGTGAAGTCGAGGAAACTTTTGTTAAGCCCATATCGGTCAAAAAGGTGAGAAAAGGGACGATAAAGGTCGTCATTGCCGAAGGGAAAAAGCGAGAGGTTCGTTGCATGCTCGAAAGGGCCGGTCTCGATGTGATAGAGCTGAAGCGTACGCGCATTGGTGGTTTGTCATTGGGAAATCTTCCTTTGGGAATGTGGCGGTTGATGACCGATAAGGAGAAAAAACTGGTCTTCACTTGAGAGTCGGATTGTTTAATAAAATGGCATGCTTCAATGCAATGACAAACCCAGCCTTATATTGAGCCTTATTTTTGGGAGGGGGCTTTGACTTCTTCCGAGTTGAATGTAAAAAGAGCCTCTCTTAGAGTGGCTGCCGAATAAATAATAGGGGATAGTAGTGATGGGAGAGAATAAAAATAGTTTACATCATTTTCGCGATCCAAGTGCTAAGCTGACCAAAGCCCTCGAAACATTAGAAGCGTTCACAAGATTAAATGCTTCTGAACCTATTCCCCATATTTTTCATCATCAAAAAGAGGGTTCCGCATTTAAAAGGTTGTTTTCATTAGCCCGTTGTTTTCTTGCGGCAACGTTTTTTGAAAAGGTGAGGAAGCAGAATGAAAGCCAGCGGGGTCAGGCACAGAGAGATGTTTGGAATGCAATCGATGATGTTAAGAGGTATCATCCTCTCATTAGGAAAAAGAACAACGCCGAGGAAAAGCGCCTTATTAGGCGACTGAACGAAACGATTGGCCGCTATAATCAAATGATGGAAAATTTCGGGGGGAGCTGTTCGAATTGGCACAAGAGGTTGTTTTGTTTTCTGATCAAAAAAAGTCGGCTGTCGTTGACGGAAACGGAAAAAATTCAGCTGCCTTCGACGAAGATTTCCCAAAAAGCGTCCGCCAAGCTCAAGCCTATGCCGAAAAGAATTGCTGCACTTATTGGACAGAACAATCTTCCTCATACCATTACAAATCGGGTCGTGGATGCCTTTCGGATGAAAGCGATTTCACTGATGCAAAATCATGGATTGCCATTTTCTTCTATTGCAGAGGCATTGAATTTCGTTCAAGAGTCGCCGATCTATACGACAATTTCGCGTGACGCGAAAAAAGGGAATGTTTCGGCCTCTTCGGTGATTTCCCTGCAGCAGACCATTACTCCATTTCCTGGGGAGACGATTATTCTTCGAGGGGCATTTAGGAGAAATCCGCAGGCTCTTAGTCCTATTACCCCTATTCCTGAAAGTTTTGAGCTATCTCGAAGTTCTGTGCAGACAGGTTTTCCTTATCCTTCTCAATACTCCGGTTGGGCTCTTTCGGATGTCTTGATTCCTTCGCATCCGCATCGGCTTGATCAGCTTGAGCAGCTGCCCTTGCTATTGAAGAAAAAGTATGACATCGCGCAAAAATTTATGGGACGGGATCGCTTGCTGGACAAAGCGCAAAAACTGTTGGCAAATAAGAAGAACGCAGTGGAAGAGAATCAAAAATCCTTTCTTTCTCTGCATAAAAAACTGTGCTTTGCCATGATTTCTTCTGCTCCGAAAGACGTTTTAGTGGAAGATATCGGCAATCTGGTCCTAGCGTTTTTTGATTGGCTTGAGAAGCAGCCTTCTCCTCTGACAACCCTTTCCGAGGTTTACCATGAGATCAATCGAAAATTTATCATCGAACCTTACCAGGCGCTGCAAAACATTTGGATCCAACAGTCTAGCAGAGATTTATTGAGTGACAACTCGAGTAGAAGTTATTTTGCTGCGCGGCAGATTTTGCAAAGGAAAAGGGAGCAATCGCGACATCAACTAGAGAATGCGACGACTCAACCGAGCGACGTTGTTGCTTTCCAAGCGGCGTTTGGGAAAATTGTGGGAGGATCCTGTCAGCAAATTATTTTGCAGTATATGTCGGAACTTATGGAATTCTCTCCGCCGGAATTGAGTCCATTCGAAAAGAAAATTCTCTCTGCAACTTTTTACCAGCTTGAGGGATTTTTTGAGGAGTTGGAAGAAGAGGATCTTTCACAACAGGCATTGGCAACTATTGAGCAGTATCTTAAGAGGGATATTGATCTATTTCAATCCCAAACGATGCAACATCCCATTGTTCTCGAATTAGAAAACTATTATCAATCTCGATTCAATCCGCAATTGTCTCGAGTTGAACAAACGGGTGAACAAGGGGATGCGCCTTTTCCTGCTGATATATCCAAACAAATTCAGGAATTGACATTTGGGCTGCACCGGAGTTCCGGAATTGGAGGGACGATGCTTACCGATTTGCAGGAACTGAAGGATAATCCCTAGACCCGAATTGCTTTATACCCTGCGGAGGCCATTGTCTGCGCGCCGTTTTTGGGAGCGGATAAAGCCGTGGATCGCGCCAAGTGTCAGGTTCAAGGTTGTGACTACTTTGGAGTTGAGATATTACCCCATGGGCGAATTGTTAATGCGTTATGAGACCTTCAAACTGTAAAGGCTCGTTGCCTAATTCCATATTCAGTTTGACACACACCGTATGAGCTAGCAATTTTCTCCAAAATCGAGAAGCCT
>JBAUVX010000122.1:0-7033 GCA_049583465.1 Waddliaceae bacterium
AGTTGGTTGATGGCCTTCATCGAATCATAAACGGATTTTGAGCTTAGAACTGCCCCCGTCCTTTCTCTCTGTGCTCTCTGTGTCTCTGTGTTTTACACTAACAACCATGCTTTAAATGAGTGGTGATCATGCCAAGACTTTTTCTCATTTTAAGCTATACTTACAACCTGCTCTATTTGGTCACGCAATTTAGAAGAGATTTATAAAGACGTTGAGGCAAAAATTATTCTTTTAGACGAATGGGATGCAAATCTAGATGGAATCAATCAAAATCAACTATCTCAGTTAGTTGATCAGATTGCATTGAAAAAATGTGTCGTAGAGGTAAGGCATAGATAAACAAAACATATCTTTTTACTGCCATTCAGGAATTGCCGCTTTCTCCTGATCAATTTCTCCAGAGGTGCTCTCTTCTACCTAATTGGTGCTTGCCTCATCGTTAATTGGAGCCTGCCTCATGGTTGATGCCCCCCCTAATTGCCCTCTTTATCCGCCAAATGAGAAGGAGAAGAGATAGAAACACTCTCCGATTTTTTCACTTCAATCCAACGACTGTGCGGCCTTTCTATCCGAGAAGCAGCCAGAGGAAGACTCTCCTTCTTCTCTCTCTTTAAAGACATTATCGACTTGTTTAGCGACTGTGAAAATTGTGCGGTTTTGGGAGTCCATATAGGCCGGCGGGCAGGGGCAGTATAGGTGAGAGAATCCTGTGATAAAGGTGCAGATGGCCATATTCCTTGGCCGTTGTGCGAGGGAATTTTGGGCTTATCGGGAAGGGCGGGAGGTAAATCGATGGGAACTTCGGAAACATCGGCAACCGCACGGCCATCGACGGCAGATTTACGAATCTGCGGCCTCCTGGCCAAGGGATCGATGGGAAGGCGATTTCCCATTGGTTCCAGAATCTCTGCAACGGGGGGATGCTTTGCCGCTGCCAAAGCGAATACTTTCTCTTTGCGCTTTGGGTTTACCGGAAGAATGGGATCATTTCCCTCTGATCGTTTTCTCATTGCCAAAAGAAGGTCTCCCCCTTTCACAACACCATCAGGAGTGATCATCGCAAGAGAGGGCAGCATTTGAAACATCGCCCGCAATTCTCGCAAGGGAGGAGGAATCCTTCCGGCCAATTCTTCTGTTATCCAACAAGGTTGAGGATAGCCCGGATGGGTGTACCACCACCACAGGCTCCAGTGATCGTGCCGGGTATGGCACCACCACGTTTCCCATTCCCACCACGGAGGGGTGCTGTGAAACTCTTGCCAAAACCGGGGGTGGGTGAGCCGGTGATGAAAGAAAAAACAACGGTAATCGGGGTATTCCAACAATAGCTTCTTGATGATATCTGCAGTTTGCATCACGGAATCCGGTTCAACACTGATGCGGCGACGGCAGGAAGATTCAACAACGACGTTGGAATAGGCCCTCCCCCTCCCCTCTAAGGACCAATCCCAATAGGCAGGGACGAAGACGTATCCTCTCGAGCGCCAGGTGTAATGTGCCGGGACTAACACCCAGTCGGGATCCAGCTCCTCCCAACTTCCCGGAATCCAGCAATAGTCTTTTTGGTCGGAAAGGAAATGCCAGTATCCGGGAACCCATATGGAGGCATTTGTCGTCGATTGAGGAGGAAAGGCATTTTCATCGATGGGATCGGGGGGAGGCAGTCCAATATACTCGGGAGGACTTGCGCTGACCCGACTCCAATAACCGGGAACCCATGCCCACCCGGTGCTGCTCTCCATCCAAAAACCGGCGATCCATTGATGACCGGGAGGGGGCCTCCGCCACACTCCACTGACCCAAATGAAATCATCGAGCCGGGAGTCCCATGACCAATATCCCGAAATCCATTCGGCTTGCATATCGAGCTGTTGAGGAATGTTTTCGTCGGCCTGCAACGGCGGTTTGATGGGAATCGCTTCTAATGGAGTGTTCTCGGTGATTCTTGCGACAAATGCTTCATGAATCGGCCCTATCTGTTCCGAGCGCTGATCGTCGGCAAAAACAATCCCCCATCCGAAAAACGCAAGAAAAAAGAAAGCTAACAAGCGCGTATTTTGAACAAAAAGAGCGAAGGGACCTGCAAGCATTTTTTTCCTTTTTTGGAGCTTGGCATCGCGGGCGATAGTCGCTGATCTATTGCCAAATCGGCAAGATTCAAGAGGGAAAAAAAGGCCAAAAAGACGTTGATGTTTATTGTCCGAAACTCGCGTGAATACAGACTTGAACATAATCGACTCCCCAAAAATTTAATATAGCAGAAGAGCCGCCACTTCAAAAACGATTTTTTTTTCACACCCTGAGTTGCGGACGATTTCCCGGCAGCAGCACTACAAACCCGGGTCAAGAGAGAATGAGTTCTTTTGATGTGTTTGTCCATAATCCCGCGGATGTATTCGGGATGCATGCGGAACAGCTTTTTAGCTATGTCCCAAGCTATCGCCTTGATTTGCCTCATCCTTCAGCCGGTGATCAACCGTTCCTTTTTGAGACAAGAGAACGGCGATGGGCCTGAGCCGAGGGAAATTGGAAAGGACAATGCTGATGATCATCATAAAAGGAACACCGAGAAACATGCCGATGATTCCCCAAATTTGCCCCCAAACCACTAAAGAAAGAATGATAACAAGTCCACTCAAATTAAAATATTTTCCCATCGTTCTTGGCTCGACAATGTTCCCAATGACAAAGTGAATGGCAGTCAATCCAATCGCCGCGACTAAAAACGGAAACAAACTCTCAAACTGCACAAGAGTTAAAACACAGGGCAGTATTGTCGCAACGATGGCGCCAATGGTGGGGATATAGTTAAACAAAAAAATCAGCAGGGCCCAAAAATCGGCAAAATTTACCCCGACAAACCTTAGAATGCCATAACTTAAGATTGCTGTAATGACTCCCATGACGGTCTTGATGACAACATAGAATTGAATCTGCTTCATAATGGTTTTTATGATCGTTTTTGCCGATTCTCTTGCCTCATTACTGTTGAACATATAGAGCAATTTTTTCTCAAAATATTGGGATTCAACAAGAATAAAAATTAAATAGATGCCAATGATTCCTGCCCGACCGGCAATATCGGTCAACGTAAACACAATATTCGTCAACCACGAGCCAACGTCAAGTTCCTTAAATTCTTTGGAAAAATCCGGGACGGGTCTTCCGATAAAATCAAAGAAATTCCTAACGAGGGAGGTGAGTTTTTGCTGATAGACCGGCGCCGCTTCAAGCAGGGCCGTGACATTATTGCTCACAAGGACAAAAATGAGATAAATCCCCCCTAAAAGCAGGCTAATGGATCCGATCAATGCCAACCAGGAAGGGATGTGCCTCCCATACAATGAAAGTGTGCGAATCCCTTTGGCCAATATCAGGATGAAATAGGCGATCACCAGTGCAATCAAAAAAGGAATGAAAATATCCTGAGCACTTATGAGAACACCGATCAAAAGAACGAAAGAAAAAAAAGCTAAAGAAACCGTAATGAACCGGAGCATACCCATTCTCTTTAAAGAGGAGGCCGTCTTAGCTCCCCTCGCACGAGGGACGCAACATCTCTCTTCATTACGATGCTATAGCATTCACGGGCAAAAATGACAAATCGTATCACCTTGAGGAGAGGGTGTTTGCTTTAAGACATGTCGTGTATTTGTCTCTGATGGCTGTTTTTTCTTCATGCCTTTGTTCAATTTCGTCTTTAAAAGATAAGAAATTGCCATGCGTCCAATCGTAACCCATGATCGCAAGGCACCCTCGATAAATTTCATCGAAGGCTTCATAATGACTACCTAGATAATGGAGAAGCTGCTCGTGGAATTCTTCGTGATTGTCTTTAAAGATCATTTCTGTTTCATGAATAAAAAAATCGGCCATTTCAGTCGAATACACATAGCCCTTTCCAACCATCTTCCAAAATCGAAAAATTAAGTAGTGGCGATGACCGGTGTCTTCATATAACCATGCTTTCCAGTCTTTGGCAAGGATGCGTAATCGGTCATAGGCAAAATCTTCAAGCCCCGCCTTCGAGTTTCCCGCAAAAGACCGTGTATTACAATGATAAAAGATGTTATTAATCGTGAATTCATCACTGCCATCATCGATCTTGTTCTTGGAAGAAGTATCGATGGAAACAGCATCCATAAAAGTTCCTCGATGATCCCCGATGATGACGTAATGCCTGCCCGGCAAATGAGTATAGGGCCAACGATGACTGTCTAAAATGTCTTTAAGCTCTTCGATGCTGCCCGTATACCTTAAATCGATATCTCTCGGTTCTGCGGGATTTAAACTTAAAAGATCTCTAATCATCCCCCCCACGATATATGCTTCAAAATTCTTTGCAGTGATTGCATCGATGACATCTCGAAAAGAATCGCCCTTAAGCGCGGGAACCGATCTTTTCAGATAGGCTTCAATTTTTTCTCTCTGTTCAGTTTCATGAATGACACTAAAATTTCGATACTTTTGGTAATTGAAATCGGAATAATAGTAATAATTTGGACAAGACGAAAGTTCATTAAATGAATAGACAAAGAGAGAGATTAGAAAAAAAACCCGAAAATTCGAGAGTGAGAGAAGATGCTTGACTCTGTTCATTTCTATTTCTTTATTGTTGATTTATGGCTTTTCAAAATTCCCGTTACGTTGGAGATCCCGCAAGGCATCCATCAGCATCCTCCAAAATAACTCGCTGTTATTTCTCGGTAGAGGCCGTTAAAGGACCGGCTCGCTTTGCGCTTGGTTTTTGAGAGCTTTGGATTGACGACCATAAAGAAAGACTATCAAAAAAATGTAAAGATATCGTTAATATTGGATAAATCTCGGTCGAGATAACTAGGCAAGGGGTTAATGGAAAAAAACGACATTGTGCACATTCTAGAAGAGATTGCGACATTGCTTGAATTGACAGGAGAAAGTCCCTTCAAAGTTCGAGCTTATCGCTCTGCCGCAAGGCAACTGGACAGCCTTTCTAATGATTTTTCTATCCTCGTTAAAGAGGAAAGGCTCTCGGAGGTGCCCGGGATAGGAAAGGGGTTAGCGGAAAAAATCACCGTTTTATCCCGCACAGGACAGCTTCCCTTATATGACGATCTTAAAAAGCAAGTTCCCGAGTCTCTTCTTGAGATGCTGGCGATTCCCGGCCTTGGAGCGAAAAAAATTAAGACAATGCACAAACAACTAGGAATCCAATCTGTCGCTGATTTAAAAAAAGCTTGCCTAGAAGAGATCATTGCTGAACTCCCGGGTTTTGGCACCAAAACGCAAAACACTATTTTAATGGGCATCGAGCACCTGGAAAAATACCGGCAGCGGCATCTGTGGTGGAAAGCGATGAAACTCGCATCTCCTATTCTCGAGAAATTGCAAAAACTAGAAGGGGTGGAAAAAGCCGACATCGCCGGAAGTTTGAGAAGGAGGTTGGAGACTGTCAGAGACTTGGATTTTCTTGCTGCCTCATCGGAGCCAACCCGGATAATGGAATGGTTTACCACGCAAAAATGGGTAGCGACTATCACAGCTAAGGGAAAAACTAAATCCGGTGTGAGATTGCCCGAAGGCATGCAAGCCGATCTTCGCGTTGTTCCCAAAGAGCAGTATGCATCCGCTTTACTCTATTTTACCGGGTCGAAGGAGCACAATATCCATCTAAGGGAAAGGGCGCGGCAAAGAGGGTTAACTCTCAATGAATATGGACTTCTCCCTTTGAAAAAAGGTGCACCCGCCCTCTTTTCCAAAAAAAAGAAAATGATAGAAGAAAGCGACCTTTTCGAAGCGCTGGATCTTTCCTATATTCCCCCGGAACTACGGGAAAACATGGGCGAAATCGAAGCTGCAGAAAAGAAGCAACTCCCCTCCCTTATCAACGACAAAGATATTCGAGGAGTCTTTCATAATCATACAACCGCATCAGACGGCCGCAATACCTTAGAGGAAATGGCTTCCGCCGCTCAAGAACTGGGATGGGAATATCTTGGAATTGCCGATCATTCGAAATCAAGTGTTCAAGCAAATGGCCTCGATGAAACAAGAGTTCTTCGTCAAATCGATCAGATTAAAAAGCTCAATCGTTCCAATCGGTATCGGATTCACCTATTTACCGGAATTGAGTGCGATATCCTTAACGACGGCTCATTAGATCTTTCAGATGAAGTATTAAAACAACTGGATTATGTCGTGATTTCCATCCACCGGGGGTTTAAGCAAGACGAAAAGACCCTGACAAAACGGCTGATTCGAGCCATCGAACATCCCCTTTCCACTATGGTCGGCCACTTGACAGGAAGGCTCTTACTGAGGAGAGAGCCTTATGCCATCAACGTCCACAAAGTCATCGATGCAGCCATCGCCAATAAAACAATCATCGAACTCAACGCAAATCCTCAACGATTAGACATGGATTGGCGGCTTTGGCGTCACGCAAAAGAAAAAGGGCTCATGTGTGCAATTAATCCCGACGCTCATAACACCGATAGCTTGCTGTTTTACCGTGCAGGAGTCAACATTGCCCGCAAAGGATGGCTGGAAAAAAAAGATATCCTCAATACCTATTCTTTAGCAAAAGTGAAAAGTTATTTTTCTCATTGAACGCAACGATGACCCGGTCAAAATTTTCGTTCTTTAATCAGCATTTCCAAGCCTTTTATTTTCTCATCGATCTTCTGGGTAAGAATTTGGATGTGAAACGTTGTGAGAATTAATTTCACTGAAACCAGAAAAACAGCTGCCTCTAACAATAGATCATGTTTAAAACCCTTCACAAATATAGCGAGGGAAAACAGAAAAAAAGTGACGGCGATAACAGCGATGTTAACGGTGAACAATCTTGTTTCTTGCTTCAACATAGGAACTCCAACAGTTGCGGGTTTTGGAACTTTTCTCATGTTCACTTTAAAAAAAATGTTCAATAACGCCATGGGCGAATTGCGATTTTGCGATTTCGGTTGATAATGCGCAGGTACTAGTTTCACCACTCATTTAAAGCATGGTTGTTAGTGTAAAACACAGAGACACAGAGAGCACAGAGAGAAAG
>JBAUVX010000123.1:0-5175 GCA_049583465.1 Waddliaceae bacterium
GGCTTCTCGATTTTGGAGAAAATTGCTAGCTCATACGGTGTGTGTCAAACTGAATATGGAATTAGGCAACGAGCCTTTACAGTTTGAAGGTCTCATAACGCATTAACAATTCGCCCATGGGGTGAACTTCAGAGAATGGATAAGTTAGGGAGGAATCCCCTCGTGTCCAAGATCGTACCATTTTTTGAGTTCTTGAATGGCTTGTTGGAGAGCCCGAGAAATTTCCGTTTGGGCGTCCTCTTTTTTTAGTTCCCGGAATTGCCGGGGGTAGATCGGTGTTCCAAAGACGCAAGCCGTTTTTCCAAAAAATTTGGGTAAACGGCGCCGAGGCGGCCACAAGTCGAACGTTCCATGGATAAAGGTAGGGATAATGGGAACATTGGCAAGGAGGGCAAGTCGAACAACTCCCGGCTTGATTTCAGAAAGTTCGCCGTCGGATGAGCGCCCGCCTTCAGGAAAAATCAAGACTTTCTGCTGTTCCTTCAGTAATCGGCAAACGGTTTTGAGGGAGCTTAAACCGCTCGTCTCTGAAACGGGAAAGGCGTTGAGCAGGCGAATCAACGTACCAAAGAGGGGTTGTTTGAACAAAGATTTTCGTGCCAAAAATGACAATTGATCGGGGCAGGAGATAGCCGCTAAGGGAGGATCGTAATAAGAGAGATGATTAGGGGCAATGATAGCGGCCCCTTTTGGTAAATGGTCGAGGCCAAATACCCGATGCCGATATAAAAGCTTAAAGAAAAAAGCGATAAACATCCTGCAAAATTTATAAAACACGGGAAATAGGCTCCATGGTTAAAATGAGGGCGACAACCTCATCGACAGAAAGATAGGAGGTATCGATCAAGCAGGCATCTTCAGCTTGCTTCAAGGGAGAGATTTTTCGTGCCGCATCTTTGCTGTCTCTTTGTTGAATCTGCTTCAACATCTCTTCGAAGGTCAGATTTGCTGACTGTTCCGGAAACTTTTCCCGCATCTCTTCAAAACGCCTTCGAGCCCGCACTTCCGGTTCTGCGGTCAAATAAATCTTGACTTCCGCTTCGGGGAACACCACAGTACCCATGTCGCGTCCTTCAAAGACAGCATGATCCTTAGAGGCAAGTTGCCGTTGGAGTTCGACAAGCTTCTTTCGAACGGCGCCGATAGCAGAAACTTGCGACACAAGAGAGGTGACGTCGTGCTGCCGTATTATTTCGGTAATATCTTCACCCTCAAAAAAGTAGTGTTTGGCCGAACCCTCTTCCTCAATGGCGACAGCAAGTGTCGATAAAAATATTTTGAGCTCTTCCGGGTGTTCTAAGGGGATCCTGTGTTTCATTACACCATAGGTGACACATCGATACATGGCGCCGGTATCAAAGTAGGCAAAACCCAACAATTGTGCCAGCCGTTTGGCAATGGTGCTTTTCCCTGTTCCGACGGGGCCGTCAATGGTGATAATCATGAATCATCCAAATTAATCATAAACCGCTAAAAATAGATAGAGAAAGGGAGAGGTAAAAATCAACGAGTCGACAATGTCAAGAACGCCGCCTAACCCGGGAATCGTTGCGCTATCTTTGATTCCCGCATCCCTTTTTAAGAGAGATTCTGCAAGGTCGCCAAACTGGGCGAGACAGCTGATGACGCTTCCAAGAAAAATACTTTCACCTAAGGTGATGGCCATGGGAATGAGACGGCGATGGGCAAAAAAATAGAACAGCACACTGGCAAGGATTGCCGCAATGAGTCCCCCTATGGCCCCTTCCCATGTTTTTTGAGGGCTGATCGAGGGGGCAAGCTTATTGCGTCCAAGAGTTTTCCCGACAAAGAGGGCGCTGCCGTCTGTGATGTAAGAGATGGCAATCAAGTAGGCTACCCACCATCTTCCATCTTGTGGAGAGCCATCGGGGAAAAAGTAGGTCATTTGCAAGCCTGAACCAAGGGGAATAACGAGATAGCCGATACCAAACAAAGCAATTGAGAGGTTGATGAAAGAGTCCTTTTTTTTAAAGAAATAGAAGAAAAAGATCAGAAGAAGGGCGATGATGAGACAGCTCAAAGGCAAAAGATTCACGCCGGGGGTTTGCGCTGTGGCGATAATGGCAATAATGTAAGCTGTGCTGATTCCAATTCCGAGGTATGCGGGAGGGTCGAAACCTTTCCTCCTGGCAATCGAGCAGAACTCTTTCATCGCCGCTCCGAACACACACATGCAGAAGAGGGGAAGCAGCCAGCCTAATATCGGTGAAGAAGAGGTGAAAAGAGCAAAGAAAAAAACCGTAAAACCGATGAGGCTGACAAGGATTCTCTGTCCTAAGTGGCCAATGTGTCCAACCATCATCCACCCCGCCTCCTTTCTCGGCGTTGAAAATAATCGATCGCTTCTAATAACTGGGCAGCGCGAAAATCAGGCCAATAGTCGTTGGTAAAAAACACTTCGGCATAGGAAATCTGCCACAACAAAAAATTGCTGATCCGTTGTTCTCCCCCTGTCCGAATCACGAGATCCGGATCTCCCCATTTTGCCGTGTCAAGATAGCTTGCAATCAATGTTTCCGTCACCTTCTCCTGCGGCAATTGATCTTCATCGTAATGATGGAGAATTTTTTGAAAAGCGCGGCAAATATCATCGCGTCCTCCATAGTTCAGGGCGAAAACCACGTCGACATTTCGACAGCGGCGGGTGGCGTTTTGCGTTTCTTCGACGAGGTCTTTTATTCTTTGAGGGAAGGGCGACAGATTGCCGATTGTCAGAAAACGGATCCCATTGGCCATCATGTCCTCTTTCTGGCTGATGAGCATCCGCTCTAGCAGGTACATGAGTGCTTTGATCTCTCGTTTTGGCCTGTTCCAGTTTTCGGTAGAAAAAATATAGAATGTCAACACCTTGATCCCTATTTGACGTCCCGCCCTAATGATTTCTTTTACACTTTCGGTACCTATACGGTGTCCCTCTTCCGGAAAAATGTTGTGGGTTTTTGCCCATCGACGATTGCCGTCAGGAATCAAGGCTACGTGCTTCGGAATGCGCAGAGGGTCGAGTTTTTGCAGATCTTCCGAAGAAAAAAGCGCATCTTCTTGCTGGAGCACAGGGGGATTCATGATACGGTTTCCTTTGCGGCAAATAGATGTTTTCCGGCCACTGCTCATCCTCCCGCTTTTAGCACTTCCATGAAGGCGCTTTGGGGAATATTCACTTTGCCGATCTCTTTCATCCGTTTTTTTCCTTTTTTTTGTTTTTCCCAAAGTTTTCGTTTACGCGTGATATCTCCCCCGTAGCACTTCGCCGTCACGTTTTTAGACAGGGCACGAATGGTCTCTCGAGCGATGATGGAACCACCGATGGCAGCTTGAATCGGAATGCGAAACAGTTGCATGGGGATCACCTCTTTTAATTTTTCACAAATCGCACGCCCTTTTGCTTCTGCTTTTGTGCGGTGGACAAGGCATGAAAACGCATCCACCGGTTCTTCATTGACACGGATTTCGAGTTTGACGATATCGCTTTTCTGGAAAATATCGTGTTCATAATCAAAGGAGCCGTAACCTTTGGTCACCGATTTGAGTTTGTCGCTAAAATCGGTGATGATCTCGTTTAACGGCAGGTGGTAGGTGAGCAGCAAATGTTTAGCGTTGAGGTTGTCTGTGGTCAGGCAGATCCCGCGCTTTTCCATTCCAAGATTGAGAATAGCTCCCAGGAATTCTGAAGGGGCCATGATGGTGCATTTCACCCAAGGTTCTTCTATCCGTTCAATGAGAGTGGGATCGGGATAATGAGCGGGGTTGTCGATATGAAGGAGTGTTCCGTCTTTCAGGACAATTTTATACACAACACTAGGAGAGGTAGAAATCACATCCAGATCAAACTCTCGCCGGATTCGCTCGAAGATGATTTCGAGATGCAAAAGACCCAAAAAACCGCAGCGAAAACCAAATCCAAGGGCAAGGCTGCTTTCTTGTTCGATATGCAGAGCGGCATCATTGAGCTGCAGTTTGACTAAGGCATCGCGAAGAGCTTGAAAATCAGAGGAGTCGATGGGGTAAATGCCCGCAAACACCACGGGCTTGATCAGCTTAAAACCCGGAAGAGATGTTTTTGCGGGGCGTTGGAGATGTGTTACGGTGTCTCCGATTTTCACATCCGAGGTGTTCTTGATACTTGCAATCAAGTAACCCACTTCGCCGGCGCGCAATTTGTCAACAGGGCGCTGTTGAGGGGTGAAAATGCCCACCTCCAGAACTTCATAGGTTCGATCGGCCGCCATCATTTTGATTTTTGATCCCTTTTCGATTTCGCCGCTGATCAGGCGAATATAAACCATGACGCCACGGTAAGTATCATAATAAGAATCAAAGACTAAGGCGCGAAGAATATCATCTTCAGGTTCTTGCGGAGGTGGAATTTTGGTCAGAATTGCTTCCAAAACCTCTTCCATTCCGATTCCGAGTTTTGCCGAACAGGCAATCGGCTCATCGAGTCCGATGATATCGGCGATTTGCTGTGCGACTTCGTCCACGTTGGCGGCAGGAAGATCGATTTTGTTGATAACCGGAACAATTTCGACATCTCTTTCGACGGCCAAGTGGACATTTGCCAGGCTTTGTGCTTGGACCCCCTGGGCGGCATCGACCACGAGGAGGGCTCCTTCACAGGCGGCAAGCGAACGGGAAACCTCATAGGTAAAGTCGACGTGGCCCGGAGTGTCGATTAAGTTCAACTGATAAACCTCTCCCTGACGGTCCTTGTAATGCATCGTCACAGGGTGAGATTTAATCGTGATGCCCCTCTCTCTTTCCAGTTCCATATCATCTAAGATTTGGTTCTGCATCTCTCGTGCAGGAACTGTATTGGTGAGTTCCAGCAACCTGTCGGCAATCGTCGATTTCCCATGGTCAATGTGGGCGATAATCGAAAAATTTCTAATTTTTTTTATGTGATAGGTAAACATGTTTTATTTTTGAGAAAGATGACAATAATTATAGTTGATTGGGGAAATGATTTCAACTTTTCCCGGCAGCTATGCACGGCACCAAGCATTAAAAAAATATTTTATTCTTTCTGCTAGAATAACGCCATGGGCGAATTGCGATTTTGCGATTTCGGTTGATAATGCGCAGGTACTAGTTTCACCACTCATTTAAAGCATGGTTGTTAGTGTAAAACACAGAGACACAGAGAGCACAGAGAGAAAG
>JBAUVX010000124.1:0-2428 GCA_049583465.1 Waddliaceae bacterium
TATGCCAATTCTTTTCTCCACATCATTGATGAGCAAAAGCTCGGAGCTCTCTTGGATGAGCAAATCTATTAATTATCGATTGGGAACTGCTTCATAAAAAAGGTTCCCCGAATTTTCGTAATGAAAATCCGTGATAATGAGAAAACAAACATAATTTAGGTAGGTTTTTGCCGAATTTTGATTAAAACCGATAAAGAATGTTCCAAACTTACTATCAAATCTTTTTAATGAAAACGTCCTGATACAAACAGTAAGTGGTTTAATTGAATTTAAACTGCATTTTCTCCAAACAGATCACTTTGTATGAATTCAGATTGAAGCCCAACGCGCGACCCAATTTTCGGTACAGCGACTGTATCTCTCAAAATTTCCGCAATTTCTTTTAAAGAAAGTTCCTCTTCGTTCGAAAATTTAAAGCTTTTTGCTATATTGACTAACTCATCAAACACCTGTCTTTCATAAACTTTTAGCTTTAATTCTTCGACTGCCCCATCGTTTTCAAGTGCAGAAAAGACTCTTTCCACACTATCTTTCGTGTCGCTTAAATGAAGGTTGCCAAGCTTGAAAGTCATTGTATGCATGTAAATGGTCTTTAGATTTGAAGCAGCATCTAAGAAGTCTTTCTTATTCATGTCTTCCGTGTACACCTTTTTGACCATAAGATTGAAATGCATCCAAAGAGCATCCACCGACGCCTGATGCGTGCTTTCCATATCCTTCCTCACCTCATCTGGTCCGCCAGGTTGAAAGCTCCATTTAATGTTGAAGTTATCTCTTAACTTTTTGATATGGTCATCAGATAGTCTTGCCGTATCCCCAGCAAAATACACATCTCCACCCTCAACACCTTCAATCACATAACCGAGAAAAGTCGACTCATGACCACCGCATGGACCTTGACCCGCCCAGTGCCTTGCTGGTGTTGCACAAATTCGCATTTCATAAGTTTCATTGTCATGATTCAACTCAATTGTCTGTTTTTCCCACCAGTCCAATTCAATAACATTATGGAATCCCACATCTGTGTAACGATAGCCATCCCCCTTTGGAACAACCATAATTGGTTGTTGAGAAACCAGCTTTCTAATTGCAGCTTTATCGAAGTGATCTAAGTGATTGTGAGAGAGAAGATAAACGTGTGAAGCTGGAAGTGACTCCATTGGTCTGGCAAAATTTGTCTGGCGAGGATAAAGCAACTTATTCAAATCACCTTCTACTGGATCGGTAATTACATTAAATGAGGCGGTGTTCCCAGTAGTTGAACGAAGTGGCAAGTTTAACAACAAAGACGCATGACCGAGCCAATAACTTGTTGGTTCTGGATTCTGCGTAAATACCATAGGCGATGCTTTGCTGTAAATTTGATTATCTGTTTCGCACTTATTTCGATAATGAAATTTTTGGAATCTTTCAATTTTGCAACCAAAAATGCGTCCAATAGCTTCGATAATACGGCCAACAAAGCTCAATAAACGCTCTATCTGAGTACTTATAAAAATTGAGGCAGCCTCCTTGCTATGATCTATTTCATCTCCTGGATAGCGACGAATGTTGTGGATATGAAAAAATCGCCTCTCCTTAACGATTTCTGGTTGATCTCCTTTTATGACTTTCATCTTGTCTTTTACAATTGCTGTGATGGGGAGTAGCTCTGGAACATTTTGGTTAGTAATTGTCATCAAATGCACTCTTCCCGCAAGTAAATATGTCTTCTTCTTGTCGATGTTTTGGACACATTGATTATATCGATGAACAGCAATGAATAACTCCGTAACTTCTCCGTTCTCTTTAACAAAAAATTCCCGACCTAAGCTGTTCAAGCAGTTAACGTGTCCATCAATCAAAGCCTTAATTTTTTCATCACCATCTGTGTGTATTTTTACCCTGCCCAGATCACGGTTTAAATTGTTTGCTACCGTGTAAAGATTTCTTGTTATGACACCACAATTAACACTGTTCATGGAAAATACCTAGTATTATAATTATTAAAGGCCTATTTATGCAAAAGATTGTTAATTTTTTATAAAGACGGGAAGACGACGCGTAAAGCAGGGAAAGTTTGACCCCATAAAATTGGAGGTCATACCATGGAAGATTTTGATTCATGGATCAACTCCATAGAGTTCTGCAGCAAAAACCAAGTATTTCAGAAAGAAAATATATCGGGAAAAGGCCAATTTAAAATTTTTTACTTTTCAACAAAAGTACCATTCTGAATCCCAAAACACAATCATATTACTCTCCCGAAATTTCTGGAAAAAAATTTTTCAATGAGAGGGGGTTATGGGTCTTTCAAAAATCGGCCTTGTTCACTTTTTCGGTCAGTTGAACTAAAAGGATATAGGGATTAAACACAAAGGGCTAAGTCGCTGAGGAAGATAATCTTAGCGTCTTAGCGTCTTTGCGTTTAATCTCCCGTAATTAAGAG
>JBAUVX010000125.1:0-18599 GCA_049583465.1 Waddliaceae bacterium
TGTTGTCCTTTCGGCCAGAAATCAAGAGCGCTTGAAGGAATATGCGCATTGCCTATTAGCATTCATTCAACATTTTTCATCACAAGAAGAAGAGCTTCATATTGACCTTGCCGATCTTGCCTACACACTTCAAGTAGGCCGTGAAGCGATGGAAGTGCGAGTTGGAATGATTGTCCATTCAATGGAGGAGCTGGAGACGAAATTGCAGGCTTTCATTAATGAGGAAGAGGATGTTGAAGATGTCTATCAGGGACAAGTCAAGCGAAATCAAGAGGCTTTGGCTGTTTTTGCGGCAGACGAAGATATGGTTAAAACGATTGATGTTTGGATCAGAAAAAGGAAATACAAGAAGCTTCTCGATTTGTGGGTAAAGGGTCTTATCTTTGACTGGAATAAACTCTATGACGCAAACAAGCCAAGCCTAATCAGTGCACCAACATATCCTTTTGCTAGGAACCGTTATTGGTTTAAGACAAAAACTCTACAAGAGGATAAAGGTAATTCACTCCCCATTCCTCAGGAGAGCACTTCAAGCTTTTCCGGACAAAGCACAAGCTTTAAAATGATTTCTTCGGGGCAAATAGAGCTTGCAAATGCAGAGGGATTGAGTTTTTCCTTTTTACCCAATAAACCGCAGGAGATTGCCTTATCATCATTATCAACAGACCGGTCATTTCTTGATAGCAATCGCATTGATTTGCCTAAAGAAGATATACCTCTGTCTTTGGCAACAGATGGACTGTCAGATTCTAATATCCAGGACAAAAATCCTGCAACTTCAACCGAAATAGGAATGACAAGAGAGTCTTTGCAGCAAGCACTCATCGTAAGCTTAGCAGAAGTCTTGTACATGCAATCATCTGATATTGATACTGAAAAGCCTTTCGTTGATATGGGTCTTGATTCCGTTTTGGGAGTCGAATGGGTGAATATCGTTAACAAAAAGTATCAACTTTCTGTAGATGCAACCAAAGTTTATGACTATCCCAATATTGCTAAATTTGTCGGATTTTTAGAAAATGAACTCAAACTCAGAAAAAAGGAGGGGAAAAATTCTTTAGAGGGCTCGCAATCTTCAGGAGGGACTAAAGTTCGAGATTCAGGCAAGAGAGCGGCCATTCCTAACGAAGCCTCTTTAAACAAACATTGTATTTCTCCTACACCTCATCAAGATAATAATTCCGAGTTTTCTAGTCATCGGGAACCTGTTGCTATCATTGGAATGTCCGGAAGATATCCCGGTGCTCCAAATTTAGTTCAATATTGGCATAATTTGGCTCATGCTAAACAGTCTATTCAAGAGATTCCTGGAAGTCGTTGGGATGTCAATGAATATTATGACCCCGATCCTACCAAGGCCGGAAAAGTCTATTGTAAATGGATTGGCTTATTGGACGATATTGACTGCTTTGACCCGTTATTTTTTTCAATTTCCCCGGCTGAAGCAGAGGGAATAGATCCTCAACATCGTATCTTTTTAGAAGAAGGATACAAGGCGTTTGAAGCAGCCGGTTATAGTCAACAAGGGTTAGATGATAGAAAATGCGGCGTCTATCTTGGAATTATGAATAATGAATATAGTGTACTGCACACCATGGAAAGTCAGGCAGTGGTGTCAGGAACCAGTAGTAGTTATGCGATTGCTGCTGCAAGGATCGCTTATTACTTAAATTTGAAAGGTCCTGCTATTCCCATTGACACAGCATGCTCGTCTTCGCTGGTAGCAACACATCTAGCATGTCAAGCACTAAACAATAAAGAAATTGATTTAGCTTTAGTTGGTGGAGTGACTCTGTATTTAACAGTAGCGTCTTATATGAGTATGTGTGTTGCGGGCATGCTATCTCCGGAGGGTCAATGTAAACCTTTTGATGATGGTGCCAATGGTTTTGTGCCCGGGGAGGGTGTAGGGGCTATTGTATTAAAGAGATTAAGTGATGCAGAAAAAGATCATGATCTCATACTAGGGACAATTATTGGATCGGGAATTAATCAGGATGGAAGAACGAATGGAATTACGGCTCCCAGTGTCAATAGTCAAACAGCATTGGAACGGGAAATTTACAATAGATATCAAATTGATCCGACGACGATTAGTTATGTTGAAGCTCACGGAACAGGGACACGACTGGGAGATCCGATAGAATTAACAGCCTTATCAACGGCATTTAAAGAACAAACGGAAAGAAAGAATTATTGTGCATTAGGTTCTGTTAAAAGTAATATTGGACACACATCGGCAGCAGCTGGCGTAGCAAGTATCCATAAAGTGCTGCTATGCTTAGAACATAAACAACTTGTGCCTACCTTAAATTTTACACAACCAAACAGTCATTTTAATTTTGAAGATTCCCCTTTTTATGTGAATACGACATTAAAATCCTGGGATCCCGACAAAGAGATCCCTCGTCGAGCGGCAGTCAGCTCTTTTGGATTTAGTGGAACCAATGCTCATGTCGTAATTGAAGAATACGTTCCCAGAAGCAGAAAGGCCACTTGCTCTATTGCAACGAATCCTCTACAACCACAGGTTATTACGCTTTCTGCCAGAAATCAAGAGCGCTTGAAGGAGTATGCGAATTCTCTATTAGCGTTCATTCAATCCAAAAACGGCTGTCAAGTTAATCTTGTCGATCTCGCTTACACACTTCAGGTAGGCCGCGAAGCCATGGAAGCCCGTTTAGGACTGATTGTTCACTCCATGGAGGAACTTGAGGAAAAGTTACAGGCGTTCATAAACGGGAAAGAGAATCTGGAAAATGTCTATCAGGGACAAGTCAAGCGAAATCAAAACATTTTGGCAGAATTTACTGCTGATGAAGATTTACAAAAAGCCATGGAAGCTTGGATTAGTAAGAGGAAATATCATCAACTTCTCAATCTTTGGATAAAAGGTTTTGTTTTTGATTGGAATAAACTATATGGCACAGAAACGCCGCAACGCATCAGTGCCCCAACGTATCCTTTTGCTAAAGAACGTTATTGGATAACGTCAAAAAAACCACAAGAGAGTTGCATAGTACCATCGAGACCTTCTTATCAAGAAGTTCAAAAAGCATCGGTGGATTTAATCACAATGACACCGCTTTGGAACGTTTTCCCCGTCGGGAACATGGAAGTTTTATCGAAAACAAAGACAAAAATGATTGTGATTGGAGGAACTCAATGGCAAATTAAAACCATTAATGAGCTTTACCCTCACGCTCAATTTTTAGACATTGGAGCTCATGCAAATGTTGATGACATCTGTGATCAACTCAGCAAAAATGATTTCAATGATCTTGTTTGGATTGCTCCTCACTTTGATGTGGAATCTTTGGGCGATCAAGTCATCATCCAAGCACAACATCAAGGAGTTTTGCGTGTCTTTCAAATCATCAAAGCATTGCTTATTTTGGGTTATGACACAAAAGAATTGGCCTTGACGGTGATTACGACAGCAACTCAAGCCATCCACAGAACTGATCGGGTCAATCCTACTCATGCTAGCGTACATGGTCTGATTGGTACCTTAGCTAAAGAATATCCTCGCTGGAAGATTCGGCTGTTGGATATCCAGGAAGGCGAGGAGTGGCCTATTCAAGACATATTTCAGTTACCCTATAACCCCCAAGGAAACGCGCTAGCTTATCGGGACAAGGAATGGTTCACTCAGATATTGCTTCCTGTCCATGAATTGCCGATGGAAAGAGCACATGGCAAAACAGGTGGTGTCTATGTAGTCATTGGAGGTGCTGGGGTGATTGGAGAAGCTTGGAGCAAGTGGGCCTTGAAAAAATACCAAGCTAAAATCATTTGGATAGGACGGCGAGAGAAGGACAGTGATATTCAAAATAAGCTGGACTTGTTATCAACATTGGGGCCCACTCCCACTTATATTCAGGCAGATGCTGCCGACCTATTATCCTTACAAGATGCCTACGCTCAAATCAAATATGACTACAGACAAATTCATGGGGTGATTCATTCCGCCATCGTCCCCTTAGATTTAAGTTTGGCTGAGATGAATGAAGATCAATTTATAAACAGCTTAAAAGCCAAAGTGAATGTGAGTGTATGTGTAGCCCAAGTTTTTGCCAAAGAAGCTTTAGATTTTGTCTTATTTTTTTCTTCTATAAATGCTTTTGGCAAAATTCGAAAATCAGGAAGCTATGCTGCTGGATGCACATTTAAAAATGCCTTTAGCCATCAATTATCTAATAATTGGTCATGTACAGTGAAAGTGATGAACTGGGGGTATTGGAAAAGCGACGAGATTGCGTCTAATCAATCCTATCTAGATCGAATAAGAAAGGTAGGTATTGATTTCGTTGGGCCTAAAGAAGGGATGGATGTGTTGGATAAATTTCTCAACAGTCAATTAGATCAACTGGTCTTATTCAAAACATCAAAAGGGGACGAAGCTGCTAGTGAGATAGGAGAAATGAATTTCTTCTTAAATAAAATAACCAGCAAGAATGAATGGGTAAGCAACTATCCTGAAACAATACCATTTATATCTTTGAAAGATCTTAGCTGTTCTATTCCAGAAACAAAATGGGTTCATGAAGCACCTAAAGGAAACGAAATGGAAATAGAAGGGCTGTTATATCAATTGCTTTTAGCTAATGTGCAACCTTTTTTGGACTCCTCGGAAGGTGTGCTTGCCCGTTATTATCCCTGGCTGCAAGAAAGTTTTTCTCTGTTGTTAGATAAAGGTTATTTACAGAAACAGAATAATGGACGGTATTCACTTATAGATCTCATGCCTGATTGCGAAAACCTGTGGAAACAATGGGATCAACAGAAGATCGTATGGAGCCAGGATGCTAACCTAAAGGCCCAAGTGGCTCTATTGGAAGCCTGTTTGCAGGCTTTGCCTGAGATCTTGATCGGTAAGAGGCAAACCACAGATGTGATGTTTCCCAATGCTACCATGGAACTAGTTGGAAGTATTTATACAGGCAATGTTATTTCTGATCTATTCAATGATGCTCTTGCCGGCATTTTGACCAATTACATTCAGGAACGATTGGCTCAAGATTCATCCTCTCAAATAAAAATCTTGGAGATCGGCGCCGGCACAGGAGGAACAACTGCAAAGTTGCTGCGCGCGCTAAGCCGATTTCAACAAGCTATTGAGGAATACTGTTACACAGATCTTTCCAAAGCGTTCTTAATGCATGCAGAAGAGCATTTTGTCCCTACAGTTTCTTACCTCACAACCCATACTTTAGATATCGAAAAGCCCATAGCGACTCAGCAGGTTAAAGGAGACAACTATGACGTTGTGATTGCGACAAATGTTCTCCATGCTACACGAAGCATTTGCCAAACCCTACGCAATACCAAAGCGACCATGCACAAAAGGGGAATCTTGCTTTTGAATGAGATAAGCAATAAGTCATTATTTGCCCATTTGACCTTTGGTTTGCTTGAAGGATGGGGATTGTATGAGGACACGAGATTGCGGATTCCGGGAAGTCCTGGTTTATATCCTGAGACTTGGAAAAGCGTGTTAATCAAAGAGGGGTTTGATGTCATCTTTCCCGCTAAAAAGCTTCATCCGTTAGGTCAACAGATTATTGTCGCTCAGAGTGATGGAGTCATCAGACAACAAGTATTGATAACGGATACGACAACTGAAAAGAAGGCAATGCATGTACAGGCTCAATTTACCGGTGAGTTAAGAGCAAACAGTAAAGATGTAACGAAAAGTTTAGATGAGACATTGGTTACTCATGTGATTGTCGATACCTTAGCTGAATGCTTGAAAGTTTCTCAATCCAATATTGATTTGGATAGACCATTTTCAGATTATGGGCTTGATTCGATACTTGGGATTAGTTTTGTCAAGAAGGTTAATGATAGCTTAGGCGTTGCCATGGAAACCTCAATTCTTTTTGACTATACCACAGTAAGTAGTTTAACAAACTATATCATCAATCATTGCCAAGATCAGATCGCAAATAAAGCAAAAAGTTCTAGTTCGCCTACAGAAAAATCCCAAGGAAAAGAAATACACTCAACTAAAACAGAGTCTTTAGATCCAGTTCGACCTCAATCTCAACAATTGCGGTCTTTTAAAAGGAGAGAAAAACAGGATGGATTTTTAGTATCCGGAGAAATCAAAGAGTCTTTAGAGTCAAGCGATATTGCAGTCATTGGAATGTCAGGGCAGTTTCCCGGTGCCAAAGATGTCCATACCTTTTGGCAGAACCTCGTCAAAGGGCTAGATGGAGTTTGTGAGCTTCCCTCTCAGTACTTAGACCAGCCGGGTGCTTTTACAAATCATCAACAATTTCCAAAAACCAATTGTAACCAGGGTGGAATCTTAGAAGAACGAGATTGCTTTGATCCGTTATTCTTTAATTTATCACCAAAAGAAGCAAAATCCATGAACCCTCATCAGAGATTAATCCTTCAAGAAAGTTGGAAAAGTCTGGAAGATGCTGGATATAATCCAAAAAACCTATTCAATAATCAAATTAGCGTCTTTGTTGGTGCTGAGCCTACTAGATATCCCTCTCAAACTTTTACAGGATCATCTGAGGCAATTATTGCTTCTCTTTTGTCCTACTATCTCAATTTAAAGGGTCCTGCCTGTGTAGTGAACACTGGCTGTTCTTCTTCCGGTGTTGCTATTCATTTAGCTTGCGAAAGTTTAAGACATAAAGAATCAACGATGGCTCTTGCGGGAGGAGTTTTTGCCGCAATGGATTCCATCATGTTGATGGCTTTGTCAGAAGCTGGAATGCTTTCTCCTAGTGGGCGGTGTCACACATTTGATGATTCTAGTGATGGCGTTGTTTTCTCGGAAGGTGTTGGTGTCGTTGTGTTAAAGAGGATGGAGGATGCTCTTGCAGACAGAGATTTTATTTATGGAGTGATTAAAGGATCTGGAGTGAACCAAAATGGAGCCAGTAATGGGATAACGGCACCCAGTAGCATTGCTCAAGAACAACTCATGTCGAGCATCTATCGACAGTATCAAATTAATCCTGAAGATATTAGCTATATCGAAGCTCACGGAACTGGAACAAAGTTAGGGGATTCTGTGGAGGCTAGTGCCCTTGTGCGTACATTTAAAAACTTTACCAATAATCATGACTACTGCGCTTTAGGAAGCGCAAAAGCTCATATTGGACATACAGGAGCCGCGGCAGGGGTCATTGGCTTAATTAAAATTCTCTTATCTTTAAAAAATCATAAAATTCCGGGATTATTGCATTTCAAAAAATTGAACTCATTAATTAATTTAGACCATTCCCCGTTTTATATTAATGCTCATCTAGAAGAATGGGAGTCAACAAATGATAAGCCATTAATGGCAGCTTTAAATTCTTTTGGCCATAGTGGAACGAATGTTCATCTTGTTATTCAGGAATTTATTCCAGCTCAAAAAACACAAGAAATCTCATCGATTGTCAATAAAAATATTCCTGTACTCGTGCCCTTATCAGCAAAAAATTTGAGCAGTTTAAAGGCTTATGCAGAAAGGCTGTTACTGTTTCTTGAATCTCTCCCTTCTGATGGATGTTCTCATCAAAAAGTCAACTTAATTAATCTCGCTTATACTTTACAAGTAGGGCGAGAAGAAATGAAAGAACGTGTCATTTTTCTTGTCAGCAATTTATCTGAATTAGCTGAAAAATTGAAATGTTTTGTTGCAGAGGAACATGAAATTGCAAACTGTTGGAAGGGGCAGTCGATTGAACAAGAAAACAAGCGGTTATCGATCTTGACTTCGGATGAAGATATGCAAGAAATCATTGTTAAATGGATTGCTAATGGAAAGCTTAGAAAACTTGCAGAATTATGGGCTTTAGGTTCGAGCCTTAAATGGGACTTGTTGTATGGAAAACATCCACCTCAACGCATCAGTGCACCAACCTATCCTTTTGCCAAAGAACGATATTGGGAAGAGGCATCTTTTCCTCAAGTCAGGCGTTTGGTACAATCCGGCTGTAAGCATCATTGGCATCCTCTACTTCAAGAAAACAACTCAAACCTCTTTGAACAGAAATACACCTCTACTTTGATAGGAGAAGAGTTTTTCTTAAGCGGTTGTAGAAAAAATGGTAAAAAAGTCTTACTAACACATGCAGCCTATCTTGAAATGGCCTTTGAAGGAGTGAAGCGAAGTTGTGGTATGACTGTCAAAGAGGGTCAAAGCCTGCTGCTTAAAAATGTTGTCTGGTCGCAGCCGATAATTGTCAGCGATTCTCCCATTGACGTCACTATTGAATTATTCCCCGAAGAAAATGGAGAGATTTTCTACGAGATTTACACAACAAGAACAGATGAGTCAGAAGAAATTTTTGTTCACTGTCAAGGAGAGGCAGTGCCTATGTCCTTTGCTACAACGCCTCCATTAAACCTGGCTGATGTTAAGCAAAAGCTCAATCACCATCGTCTTGAACCTCAGGCCTATCATATGGGTTTTGAAGGGATGGGAATTAACGATGATCCAGCTTACAAAAACCTTGAAGAGGTATACGCTGGGAATCATGAAGTGTTAGTTAAATTCACTCTCCCTGCCTCATTCAAAGAAGCCAAAGAGGAATTTACCTTTCATCCTAGCTTGCTAGACGCAGTTTATCAGATTTTAGTTGGTCTGTGGAGCAATGGCCGCCGCCTATCTGGGAATAAACACTTGCAATCATCATTTTGTTTTGAATGGGAGAGTTTTGAAGTGATTGACAGTTGCAACAAGGAGACGATGTGGGTGTGGATACGTTATGCTTCTGGGACTGCAATAGAGAGCAAGGAATATCCATTTGCAATAGAGCTGTATGATGATATAGGGAAGGTTTGTCTAAGAATAAAGGGGAAAAGATATCAGCACGAGGCCAAAGTTCCCATTGAAGGAAGGGATGAGTTTCAGTGGGAGTTTTCTTTTTCTGAAGATAGGAAAGTATCGGATCGTGACCATTCCAATCCTGTAGAAAAGACAATCATGTTTATCAAGCAATTGCTGGCAGAACAGTTGCAAAAATCGATTGATGCTATTGAAACAGAGTGTAGCTACTTCGATTTGGGATTAACCTCTCTTGGATTGTTCAAGCTCGCTCAAGGGATACAAGGTAAAATCAATCCTACATTCCAGGCAACTTTGCTTTTTGAATACAAGACAGTTTTAGAGCTCTCAACCTACCTTGCTGAGGCTTTTTCTTCAGAAATTGATCGACTGGCTATAAGAAAAGATTCTCTTGAAAAAACAGTCGTTAGACCAATGAACCTTGTTCGAGAAACCTTCTTGTTACAAAGAAGAAGTCAAGACAAATTGAGAGAAAAGATGCTATCGACTAAGAAGATAGCTGACCGGATAAAAGATGATTCTCTCATTGTCCAGAAGAGATTCCCTGAGCTCATTCATTTGAATACTCAATTTGACGGCCGCCCTGTATTTTGGTTTCATGCAGGGTTAGGGAGCGTACAACCCTATTCAATTATTGCTGAAAAAAGTCAAAGACCTTTTTATGGAATTCAAGCTCGAGGCTATCAAACAGAACGAAGTCCTTTGCAAGGCATTCAAGCAATGGCCGCTTATTACCTTCAGATCATCCAATCAGTCCAGCCAGAGGGTCCTTATGATCTGGGGGGCTATTCCTTAGGAGGGATACTTGCATACGAAAGCGCACGTCAATTGCAGGAGCTGGGGCAAAAAGTTGAAACACTCACGATGCTAGATACATTTGATGATATTGTAGGAAAAACTGTAGAGACGCCTTCTGTAAAGAGCGAAATTTTTAGTATAGTAAATGTTGTTTTATATTCAATAATGGGAGATTCGCGAGATCCTGAAAACATAAAAAAATTTCTTATTCATCGAAATGATTTAGATGCCAATATGGATGATGAAGCTTTTTTAGAGCAACTTATTACCCTAGCTCAACAGCGTGGTTTGAAAAAAGCACCCTCTCAGCTGCGGGAGTCGATCGAACACATGATCGAAGTTCAACGTGCCTATAAAGTACGGGACTTCTCTATCTTGCCTTTATTATATCCACAGGAAATTACTTGTTACTACTTTCGCAATAGGGATGGCTTATTTTGGGGAGAATTTGAACCTTTTTATACGCTAGGAGACAAAGAAATGTCTGTGGATCGTACAAATTATTGGGATGGGTGGAAGAAGAGTCTGCCTAATTTTCATATCATCGATGTTAATTCTACCAATCATATGATGCTGCTGTCAGAATACAACGTGTATGAAACTATCATTGAATTTTGTGAAAATCTTTATTCTGAAAGCGGAATTTCTGAAAAATTTTTAAAATCTTTTAAAAAGAAAACCAGAAAAAAACATGGAACGCTTAAGCCTATACACGATAACCAAGTCCAACCAGCACCAAGATACGGCCCCGTGACCCTGCAGGAAAAAAGAAGTCGCAACAGTCAGTAAAAAAATATTTCTATCCCTTTAATGCCTAACTATGGTAGCCTTCCTGCCTGAATTCAAGCATAGAAAGTCGCATTTAAATGGGTACTCTACAACCTCAAGTGATTTTTCTATTTTCCGGTCAAGGCTCCCATTATTACCAAATGGGCAAAGAATTTATGGATACTGATGCTGTTTTTGCCCACTGGATGAGAGAGGGTGAAAAGGTATTGGCTGATCTTGGCTATCCCTCCTTCTTACAAATTCTTTATGGAAACCCTCAAAGTGAACCATGGATGGATTTGCTGTTTACTCATCCTTGTCTTGTCATCATTCAGTATGCAATGTTTCGAATGCTCAATAGTTTAGGGATCAAAGCAGATGCGGTTTTGGGTGTAAGCGTGGGAGAAATTGCCGCAGCTGTTTCTGCGGGGTTTTGCAGTTTTGAAGAGGGTATCAAAATCTCTCTCAAACAGGCTGAGCTGATTGTAGAACACTGCCCTCAAGGGGGAATGACAGCTGTCTTAGGTCCTCCCAGTCTTTATTGGGAGTCAACAGTGTTGCACGATCTCGTGCATTTTGCAGGAGAGAACTTTGCCAATCACTTTATGATTTCCGGCCTTTTACAGTCATTAAAACAAGCTGAAAAATTTCTCAGATCCCTAAATGTCAATTGTCAAGCCCTTCCCTTAAGCTATGCTTTCCATAGCTCGGGAATTATAAAAGCTAAAAAACCCTTCGAAAGTTTTTGCAAGAATATTACACCCTCTACCATCAACCCAACTACTCCTTTGATCTCCGGACTAAGAGGGAAAGAGTTAAAAAGACTTCCCGATAATTACTTATGGGATGTCGTTTTTGAACCGATCTCTTTCAGGCAAACCATTATGCAAGAATTAGAAGGAGAAGAGGAAAAATTTTATGTGGATCTAGGCCCATCAGGAACTTTGGCAACTTTTGTGAAGTATAATCTTAACTCTGAGACATCTCAGTCGAAGTCGATACCTCTGTTGACACCATTTCATAATGGCGAGAAGAACCTCTCCCTGCTTCAGAAGATAATAGGTCAATGCCGTTGAGAATTCCAAATGGTTGATAGCATTCTCAAATATTGGACAGGAGGCAAGACAAGAGCCTAAGAAAAATCCAGTGTACCAGCGTAATGGATTTTTAAGGAAATTTTGATTTTAACGATAATGAAAAATTTGCTAATATGCCCCCATGATGAGATCAGAAAAAACCTTGTTTCTATCGAAAATACCCCCGCTATCCAACATTTTTCTTATTTATTCTTTGTCTTGTGAACTCCCTAATTGAGAAATTCAAGTATAAGTGGAAAGGAGGAAAACAGATGAAGGCGATTGTATTTGCTGGCCAAGGATCGCAGTTCAAAGGAATGGGTAAAGAATTGTTGACCTCCTATCCTAAGCTGACGCAGCGAGCATCGGATGTGTTGGGTTATTCGATACAGGAGCTTTGCTTAGAAGATGTCGACAACAAGTTGGATCAAACCCGGTACACGCAACCGGCCTTGTATGTCATCAATGCATTATCTTGGGAGAAATGGCGAGAAACACATCGAACGCCAGTTGCTTTTTTTGCCGGGCATAGCCTAGGTGAATATAACGCATTGCTTGCTGCTGAAGCTTTTGACTTTGAAACAGGTCTCAAGTTGGTGCAAAAACGGGGGAAATTCATGAGTGAGACAGGTGGAGGAGGCATGCTCGCGGTATTGGGTATAGATGTGGAAGAGATCAGAAAGATTTTGCAAAAGCAACAGATTTCTGAATTGGATGTTGCCAATTACAATACGCCGACACAAACAATTCTTTCCGGTCCTAGGGAAAAGATAAGCGAGGTTGAATCTCTGTTTACAAGTCGCAGGATCCGTTGTCTTCCCTTGAATGTGAGTGCGGCTTTTCATTCACGGTATATGCAAGAGGCGCAAAAAGAATTCGCATTTTTCCTCAAACAATTTTCGTTTTCTCCTTTAAAAACACCTGTCATCGCCAACGCAACGGCCCGACCCTATCAAGATGGGGAAGTTGCCGATCTCTTAGCTAGGCAAATCGCCGGTTCCGTCCTTTGGAGTGACAGCATCTATTATCTGATGGATCAAGGAGAGGTGACTTTTTAAGAGCTCGGAGCGACACCGGTACTGGGTCGAATGGTATCAGAAATTCAAAAAACACAAAAGCCTCCTACTTCCTCTATCCAAGAAGAAACGAGTCGTTACAAAGAGGCAGCACCAACAATCGCTCAAGAAGAGGAGCAGACACCGGCAATCGCTCAGAAGATTACATTCGAGGATCGCACGATCAAGGGTTGCCAGAACCATTCTTCCGCACAAGGGTTCTCTTGTGCTTTTGACATTTCTGCTGAGAATCTTGGAAGTGCCGATTTCAAAAGAGATTATGGCATTAAGTATGCCTATATTTCTGGGGGCATGTATAGAGGAATTGCCTCAAAGGAGCTTGTCATTGCTATGGGCAAAGCAGGTTTAATGGGTTTTTTAGGGACGGCGGGATTAAGCTTGGAGCAAATCGAAAGAGACATCGACGCAATTCAAGAAGCTCTTTCTGAAAGGGAGGCTTATGGGATCAATTTAATATGTGATCTATCCGACCCTTCTATGGAGATGAAGACTGTTGAGCTGTACCTGGGAAAAGGGATTCAAAATATTGAAGCTGCGGCTTTTATGCAAATCACACCTGCTTTAGTCTGGTATCGATTGAAAGGTTTATGCAAAGATTTTCAAGGAGCTGTTCATTGTAAACACAGGATTTTAGCAAAAATCTCCCGACCTGAGGTAGCAAAAGCGTTCATGAGCCCAGCTCCCGAGCGAATCGTCTCAAAGCTGCTGTCAGAGGGCAAAATTAGTCAAGAACAGGCGGAATTGAGCAAGCAGGTTCCAATGAGTCATGATATTTGTGTTGAAGCGGACTCTGGAGGGCACACAGATCAAGGAATTGCTACTGTTTTGCTGCCGTCGATTCAAAGCTTGCGCAAAGAGATGATGAACCAATACAGTGATGGAAAACCACTGCGTCTTGGCCTTGCTGGAGGCCTTGGCACTCCGGAGGCAGCTGCGGCAGCTTTTGTGATGGGAGCCGATTTTATCATCACAGGTTCTATCAACCAGTGCACAGTGGAAGCCGGCATGAGTGATGCTGTCAAAGATTTATTGCAGGACATCAACGTTCAAGATACCGATTATGCCCCTGCCGGAGACATGTTTGAACTTGGAGCGAAAGTTCAAGTATTAAAGAAGGGGGTGTTTTTTCCGGCTAGAGCCAACAAACTGTTTATGCTGTATAATCATTATCCTTCTTTGGAAGCAATCCCTGAAAGCATCCGCACTCAATTACAACAAAAGTATTTTAAAAAGAGTTTTCACGAAATTTGGCAGGAAACAGAAGAGTATTTCAAAACAATAGGGAAGAAAGAAGAAATAGACAAAGCCCATTCCAATCCCAAGCATAAAATGGCCTTAGTTTTTCGTTGGTACTTTGGTTATACCGCGCGCTTAGCCTTCAAAGGTGACGAAAACAATCGGGTGGATTATCAAGTGCATACCGGCCCGGCTTTGGGGGCATTTAATCAATGGGTAAAAGGGACCGAGTTAGAGAACTGGCGAAATCGTCATGTTGATCAGATAGCTGAGAAGTTGATGAAAGAAACGGCAGCTTTGTTGTCAGCAAGAATGAAAAAATTTTTGGAGAAGAACGAGTTGGCTGCCAATCAGACACACCCTGCTTTAGCCACACAAAGGATGTGATGAGAATCGTGCAGCGAGGGCATTGTGGCTTCTGGGGTTTTCCTTTTGCACACATCAACGCCAAAAAATAGGCCCTGGAATCAGCGCACAGACACTGTGGAGATTGTTGTAACAATTCTGCAAATGGAATTTTCAAATTCAACGCATTCATCAACTGAAGCTTCTTATCAACCCCGGAGTTATAGTGGGTGTGCGATGAGGCTTCTTTTACAGAATCAAGCATGCACTCAATGGAAGTATCGGCTTTGGCGGTATATCACAAATACCGCTATTTGCTAAGGAATTGCAAACAAGAAGGAAAGGCATCATGATCGCAGTTGGAATTGAAGCAATGAACGTTTTTACAGGTTCGGCCTATTTGGATGTGAAAAAATTATCCGAGCATCGCAAATTGGACACAGCCCGCTTTGAAAACCTTTTAATGAAAGAAAAAACTGTTGCATTACCCTATGAGGATCCCATTACGTTTGGGGTTAATGCAGCAAAGCCGATTATCGACTCACTGAGTGCTGCGGAGAAAGACCGAGTTGAAATGGTGATCGCTTCTACCGAATCGTCCTTTGATTTTGGAAAGTCGATGAGTACCTATTTTCACCACTATTTAGATTTGAATCGGAATTGTCGTTTGTTCGAGTTAAAAAACGCCTGCTATTCAGGAGTGGCCGGACTGCAAATGGCTGTGAATTTTATTTTGTCTCAAACCTCTCCGGGAGCTAAGGCATTAGTGATTGCGACAGATATCTCTCGCTTTATGGTAGAGGAAGGGGGAGAGGCTCTTAGTGCCGACTGGTCTTTTGCAGAACCTAGTGCAGGGGCCGGAGCGGTCGCGATGCTCGTTAGTGAAATGCCCTATGTGTTTCAAATAGACGTTGGAGCCAATGGATATTATGGATATGAGGTGATGGACACCTGCCGTCCTGCACCTGACAGTGAAGCCGGCGATGCCGATTTATCCCTGCTTTCATATCTCGATTGTTGTGAGAATGCTTTTATGGAGTACCAAAAACGGGTAAAAAATGTCGATTACTCCAAAAGCTTTAGTTATTTAGTATTTCATACCCCTTTTGGTGGAATGATTAAGGGGGCTCACCGCAATTTAATGCGAAAAACCGTAAAAGCGTCGGGTGGAGACATCGAAAAAGACTTCTCGTCTCGGGTCGCTCCTGGCCTGACCTATTGCCAGAGGATAGGAAACATCATGGGAGCAACCATGATGCTGTCTCTTGCCGGTACTATCGACATCGGTGATTTTGAGACGCCGAAACGGATTGGCTGTTTTTCCTATGGATCCGGCTGTTGTTCTGAGTTTTTTAGCGGAGTTGTCGCCAAAGAGGGGCAAGAACGTCTGCGTGCTTTAAAGATCAGCACCCAATTGGACAACAGGTATGAGTTATCCATGGATGACTACGAACAACTACTTAGGGGGAGTAATGCGGTGAAGTTTGGCACGCGCAACGTCGTCTTAGATGCCAATTTTATTCCTCAGGCCAGAAGTATTCGAGGAGAAGAAACATTGTTTTTGAAGGAAATCAAAGAATACCATAGGAAGTATGAATGGGTATCATAAGCGAAACAGAGATCTATGAAACAGTTCGCACTAGAATCGAGGAGGACGTGTGCTATCTTCAATTTTACCGGCCCCAGTCCAATAATACCATCAATGATCGATTAGTAGAGGAGTGCACGCAGGTTTTGACTCTTTGCCGGGGTTCGGCAAAAATTGTCATACTGGAAGGATTGCCGGAAGTTTTTTGTTTTGGAGCAGACTTTCAGAGTGCAGAGCAGAAACCGGAAAGCAAGGAGGAACGGAGGCAACAAAATCCACAACCGTTGTATGATCTGTGGCTGCAACTAGCCAATGGTCCTTACATCACGATAGCCCACGTGCGAGGAAAGGCTAACGCCGGAGGGATTGGTTTTGTAGCGGCTTGTGATGTGGTCCTTTGTGAGGAAAAGGCCATATTCAGTTTATCTGAGCTTCTCTTTGGCCTGATGCCCGCCTGTGTGCTGCCATTTTTGGTCCGTCGCGTCGGTTTTTCTAAAGCGCACTATATGACGCTGATGACCCAGCCTATTTCAGCTAAACAGGCTCAAAATTGGGGATTGGTGGACGCTGTTGAAGAGAATAGTGGAAATCTTTTGAGAAAGCATTTATTGCGCTTAAAGCGCCTCACCAAAACAGGGATTTTTCGCTACAAGCGCTATATGAGCACTTTGAGTGATTTCCTTGCAGCCTCCATGCCCAAAGCACTTGAAGCTAACAGGGAAGTATTTTCCGATCCGGAAAACTTGGAGAAAATCACCCGCTATGTCAAAACCGGGAAATTCCCCTGGGAGGATGATTAAAGATGTCAGATCTTGTCGTTGAGCTGAAAGACTTGGGGCCCGGAGTGATCCAGATTAAAATGCAGGACAAAGTTCACAAAAACACCTTTTCCGAAGAACTGACGGAGGGTTTGATAAGTGCTTTTGACAAGATCAAGACCTCCAACTACAAGGTGGTGATTTTGACCGGGTATGACAATTACTTTGCTAGCGGAGGCACGCAAGAGGGATTACTGTATCTGTCTAAGGGCAAAGGCAAGTTCACGGATACCAATCTATATAGCCTGGCTTTAAATTGCCCAATTCCCGTGATTTCGGCGATGCAAGGGCATGGGATAGGTGGGGGATTTGTGATGGGATTATTTGCTGATTTTGTGATTCTGGGCCGAGAGTGTGTCTACACGACCAACTTCATGAAGTATGGCTTTACTCCCGGTATGGGAGCGACACTTATCCTACCGCAAAAGCTGGGAATTAGCTTGGCTGAAGAGATGTTGCTTGCAGCTAAAACATACCGTGGGGAGGATTTGCAAAAACGGGGAGTTCCCTTTCCTGTTCTTTCTCGAAAGGAGGTAACGGAATACGCTCTTGAGTTGGCTTATAGCCTTGCCGAGAAGCCGCGGATATCTTTGATTACCTTAAAGGATCATCTCGTATCGTCTCTCCGAGAGCAGCTTCCTCAAAAAATTGAACAGGAAGTGGCCATGCATGAAATGACTTTCTATCAAGAGGAAGTGAAAGAAAACATTCACGCCCTTTTTGGGAAATAACCCAAAATAAGGAAAGAAAAAATGGAAAAAGAGCAGATTTTTTCGATATTAAAGAAAAACGTATGCGAAGTGATGACCGACTTGGACGAGAGCCTAGTGACGAAAGAGGAAAGTTTGAGGAATTTGGGAACCAATTCCGTGGATCGAGCAGATATTTTGATGCAGACGATGGAAATGTTGCAGGTTAACATTCCAATGGTTGAGTTTGCTTCAGCCCAGAATATTGATGAGATTGTCCAAGTGTTTGAACAGGGCTGTAAAAACAAAGGGAAAGCCTGAACAAAAAGTTTCTTAAAAAACAACCGTTTGTTTCGTAACACCGTTGTGGGTAAACATTTGTTCGTTTTGCTCACTCAAACCTCTCTGAGACATAAAATCCGGGTTATAAGGAAACATTCAAGTTATTGGGTTGAAAAGCTTACCTAAACAACGACGCTAAGGGTTTGGAGTGATTTGATTGATGCAGCAACACCATGATGAGCCACAAGTTATTAAGCTCAACACGCAGTTTCTTTTTTTGAAAAATTTCACCTATATTATTTTTAATGCCATCTCGAAGGAGGCTGTGATTGTTGATCCGGCATGGAAAATAGACAAAATTGAACAGATGCTGAGATCGAAGGGAGCGACGTTGAGGGGGATTTTAGTGACCCATACGCATTTGGATCATGTGCACTTGGTTAAGCCCTTAGAGAAAAAATATCATTGCCCTGTGTGGCTCTCTTTGAAAGAGTATGAAAACAGTTCTTTTCGCTGCAGAAGCTTGCAAGTATTGGAAAATGAACAACCATTTTTCTGTGGGTCGATTAAAGTAAAGCCTTTGTTGACCCCTGGGCACACTCCCGGATCGATGTGCTATCTCATTGGCAATAGTCTTTTTACTGGAGATACTCTTTTTACGGAAGGATGCGGCATCTGTACTGACGCAATGGCGAATCCTCATGACATGTTTTTCAGTTTGCAACGCCTAAAGGCTAGCATCCATTTGGACACGCGCATTTATCCCGGACATTCTTTTGGGAAAATCCCGGGGAAAATTTTTGCTGAAGTAATGGAACACAATTTGTATTTGAGCTTTGAGAAAGAAGAAAATTTTGTGGCTTTCCGCATGCGGAAAGGTCAGAAAAATCTTTTCAATTTTCAATGGGGGAGTGAATAAATGAACGTAAATTTGATATCCTTTGCAAGAAGTTGGTTCGCAATCAGGCATAGCTTTTTTTGGGTATAGAAAACACGGATGGTCAGATGAATAGTTTTGATCGAAAAGACCTGGTCATCACAGGGATAGGGATTACTTCAGCGATTGGTCAGGGGAAGGAGGCGTTTTTTTCGAATCTGCTGGATGGAAAGCATGCTTTTGATG
>JBAUVX010000126.1:0-2243 GCA_049583465.1 Waddliaceae bacterium
CTTTCTCTCTGTGCTCTCTGTGTCTCTGTGTTTTACACTAACAACCATGCTTTAAATGAGTGGTGAAACTAGTACCTGCGCATTATCAACCGAAATCGCAAAATCGCAATTCGCCCATGGCGTTATCTTATCATTCGTCGAAGGCAAAAATCGAGAAAGTTTAGATACTAATAGGCTGTTGTTAACTGCAAAGTCGAGCATAAGCGATCTTACAATCCCTTACGTCCCTCTGTAATCGGAAAGTTGGAGAATCAGATTCTGCCCAATTTCTGTGAGACCGTCAACTTTTCCATTGTCCTTGTAGGTAAGAATCCTTTTTTCTACTATCTTTCCATCTTCCTTTTCAATTTTAATTATTGGAGGGAGAAAGTTTAGAGGAATCTTGTTGGCAGTGAAACGGCCCTTATGCCATTTTATTCCCATTAAACCGGTGCTGCTCCCGGTGATCGGCATCGAGATTTTTAAGAGGTTTTCCAATACTCTGTTACGAAAATCCACGATTCGCTCCCTCTTTGGACCAGTAACATGGACAGGGCCCCTTTCTTGATGCAGCAGGAGGTTGACTAGCCGCGTATCATCTTCCCAATGCTCGATTAAATCAAACGCATCCTTTTTTGAAAGCTCGCTTAAAGCCATCATCACTGCATACGCAAATCCCGTTCGATCCAGACCTGATTTACAATTGACAGCTGAAATCACGTTTAAATTTCGATTGAGCAACTGAAACATCATGATCTCTTTTCCCCGATCGACCGGCTTCCCAATCCCCAGCTGATGTTTAAGTAGCTGGCGCATCAATGAGACTGTGCGAAAGGCTTTATCTTCCCCTCTGCTCTTAAGGCCCTTCTCTATTTTTTTAAGAGACTTAACTTTTTCTTCCAACACTTCTTTTAACTTTTCCCTATCTCCAAGAATGTCAGAACTTACCGTTAACTCGTCTTTATGGATAAGATCTTTCGGTAAATCCTCTGCCAACCAACTCAGGTAGGTGACCATCGCCTCGCGATTGAGCTCTCTCGATGGTTCTTCTTGACCGATATGCTCTCCCAACATTTTCCATTTCGACATTTCATAACCGCGATTGCACTGGGTATTCACGTGAGCAATGTCCATATCAGGGTTTTTCTCTTTTGCATCGTTGAGCCATTTGTGTTGATTTTCAATGAGCTTTTTTTCTCCCATGCGTTTTATCGGGATTAGACGTCTCAGGCGTTTAGGTATCAGCGATTTAGGCCCTGGAGAATTCAGTTGATGACTTACGACTCGAATTTTTTTCTTCTCTCCTTTTTGCGGGGAAACTGTTCTGCAGACTTGGAAAAATTCACTCCCTTTTTGAGCTGTGTCGATCACACCGCTTCGAAGCATGATCCAATCATTGTTTACCGCTTTGTAGCAATTAACTAAATGATTGCTTTTTTGGGGCTTTGCTTTTATATATGCCGTAGGAATCACCTCGTTTAGGATTAATTTACCTTCCTCATCGATCCTACAGCCCTGTACTTCAATGTTACCGCTTTTTAAGGGCTCTAAATTTTTATATACACCTTCCTGTACTGCAGCTCTTGCCCCAACTTTTTTGATGAAAGATTTGCTTCCAACTTCTAAAGGGTTTTCATTTAAAAATACCTCCTTTCGAACTATCACAAATTGCCCTTTGGTCTTTCGTTCCTGAATGGCTGCAAGATGACCACGCCTAGTGGGAATCCCTCCAGCAAGATGCCCTACGGCTCTTCTCATTTGATCTCTTTTCAACAAACGGTCGTAGATCTTGCGGATTCTACCTAAAATCCCTGTTGATTTGGGTTCTTCAACAGTAGCGGAATGACGAGACAAGTCTCCGGGTGAAACGGCTGCAGGAAGCGCTTTTCCTCTAACGTTTGAAGACCGACTCTCTTGCTCGGTAGCGGAATTATTATCGTTTCCCGGCAATCTATCGTGTTGATAAGTAGAACTAGGTAATTTATCAGGAATAGACATATTTTTAACCCTATAATTTATCACTTAAAAATAATTTATACATCTTTATTATAACAAAAAGATGATTAAAAGATTATTTTTTAAAAAAGAAATTAAAAGTTGCAATAGATTGCGGCCGCCTAGTGGCTTGTCCTTACCCACAATTTTTGACCAAAGCCATTCCCTCTAGCATATCTTGAATACGTAGCCGGCCTTTCCAAATTGTTTGCCATCCAGGATTTCCGTCAGATTTCCTCCCTAAAAACCCTCCCATCATAGCTATGCGC
>JBAUVX010000127.1:0-3975 GCA_049583465.1 Waddliaceae bacterium
CCTTTCTCTCTGTGCTCTCTGTGTCTCTGTGTTTTACACTAACAACCATGCTTTAAATGAGTGGTGAAACTAGTACCTGCGCATTATCAACCGAAATCGCAAAATCGCAATTCGCCCATGGCGTTAATACATTTTTCAGGTTATTCATATTGAACCTCTCGGCTTCCGGCACCATTAAAGACGCGGGTTTGCAAGAGAAAAAATTTTGCTGAAAATTCCGGGTTAAAATCTTTTGTGAATTTCCATAGGGTATGCTAGTATGCAGGTCAAAAAGTATACGAGGTGTTACCATGCACGCTAAGCGCACTTTATCATTGATCCCCCTTTTTTTGATTGTGTTCTTTCTAAGCGGCTGCCGGCGTTCTTCCGAAGATATTTGGGATGATACAAAAACTTGCGGGCGGCATATGTCAAAAGGATTAAGAAGTTTGGGAGGAAAACACGGAGAATCTAGGCAGGTGTGTCATCGAGAGGATTTTTTCCGGTATGATGATCCCTATAAAAGCTATGACTATGAAGAATTTGAGCCGTTGCCGGATGATGAATGGCCAAAGGATATGAGTCTATCGGAGGGGAAAAAACCCAAAGAAACGGAGTTCTTTCAATCCCAAGCCGGACTAAGAGACTCCAAAAAGAGAATCCCGGGAATTGAGCGTTTTCAAGACCCGAAAGAAAGCGAGGAACTCGGGAAAATTTTTAAAAATTTGTCGTTTCCTTACAACAGTAGTTTGGTCAAGGGAAAAAATAACTTGAGAACCGTTCAAGGTGTTGTCGACTTCTTGAAAAGTCATCCCAAGACTTTCGTTTTTATTGCAGGGCACTGCGACGAGAGAGGCCCTGAAGCCTATAACTTAACGTTGGGGACAAGAAGAAGCAATGCTGTGCGCGACTTCCTTATTAAGGAAGGAATAAGTCCTGAACATCTATTTACTGTCTCCTATGGCAAGGAGCGTCCCCTGGAACTCGGCCATACGGAGGATGCTTGGTCAAAGAATAGGAGGGCAGAATTTAAAATCTACACAAACAGGGATTAATCCATGAGCCCTGTCCGTTTCATCCCTTTGTTTGCCCCCTTTTTTTCTCACCATCGGCAGTTCCTTTTTTTTGGGGCGTGCTGTTGGTTTTTGATGATCGCTCCCGGGTATGCCCGAGGCCAGGAGAGCCATTTAATGAGGGAGGCTTTTCGCGAGGTTCAACACGAGGTGGAAAATCATGAAATCGAATTGCGCATCGTTGGAGAAAGGCTCAATACACAAGAAAATATCTTGGATTCATTGCGTGAGCAGTTGCTGGATGCCAACTTGGCGAACCAAGAATTGGTGAAAGGAAGCTGCGCTTCTTTGGAAAATCGAATTGGGGGTATGGAAGCTGCAGTGACAGGGTTGGTCAGCGACTATCGAAAACTTCAAAGCCATGCAAATGACTCCGCAAAAATTTTGGGGCAATATAAACAAAAAATCGCCTCGCTCGAAAAGACAATTGATGCTCTCCAACAAGCGTTGAATACCGTATTAGACATTGTTGCAATGGACGCTGAAAAAGGGGAAAGTTACGAAGTTAAAGCGGGCGACAGCCTAGAAAAGATTGCTCGACGGCACGGTACCACTGTTCACACGTTGAAGGAATTAAACGGGTTGGAAGGCGACCGTATTTTCGTTGGACAGAAGCTCAATTTACCGATTCCTAAGTTGAGGTAAAAACCCGGGTTAAAAGAAAGACCAAAACCATTCCGATTGCTGCGGTTGCAAGAGCAATCCAAACAAAGCCTCTCGCTTTACCTCCTTGTTCGGGAAGGATTTTTGCTTCTTTTAAATGAAAGAGATCGACCAATTTTCCCTCATGATCCCATGTTGGGAGGGCATCAAGCCGCCCCATTACGGTCACGGCATGTTTGTGCGGTCCGGCTCTCAGATCACCGTAAATGGGCATTTGGTCAAAGAGTTTTTTCCTTGACCCCAAGCAGCACGTTTTCAAATCGGGCTCTTTTGCAATCATCCAATCCCCATTTTCCCTCCGATAGAGAAATCCACGGATATGAATCCATTGATTGTGATGCTCAGAAGCGTGGGCGAGATCTGAAAAAGTAAGAGAGATGGAGCGTTCTCCATGAAGAGCGGCATGGAGCTGACCGAAACTTTGGCCGAAGAAGTGGACAGGGTTCAAACACAGGATCCAAAAAAAAATCTGGGCGAGGTTGTTTTTTATACACATTCAAATTCAAGAATTGGGATTCCGGCGGCGACAAAACCCCCTTTGCATGCGCGAGGGAGAGGCGGATAAAACTTTTTATTGCCTTTTTCCATGAGCATAGAATAAAATCTTTAAATTAAAAGAACAATGGCGAACAATAATGCAAAAATTTTTATTCACATCAGAATCTGTTGCAAGGGGTCATCCCGATAAAATTGCGGATCAAATTTCTGATGCAATCCTCGATGTCTGCCTTCGTGAAGATCCCGATTCAAGAGTGGCTTGTGAAACAATGGTGAGCACAGGTTTAATCATTTTAGGAGGAGAAATTACGACAAAAGCCCAACCCGATTATCAACGTATCGCCCGGCAAATGGTTAAGGAAATCGGCTATGTCGACAGCAAATTGGGGTTTGATTACCGCTCTTGCGGGATCATCATCACAATTAATCGGCAGTCCCCTGACATTGCTCAAGGCGTGGAAGAGGGAGAAGGGCTTTTTAAGGGGCAAGGAGCGGGAGATCAAGGGATGATGGTCGGATATGCTTGTGATGATACCCCCGAGCTGATGCCATTGCCGATCATGTTTGCTCATCGCATTGTCAAAGAACTGCAACATCTCCGCGTTGACAAGATTCTTCCCTACCTTGGTCCTGATGGGAAGGCCCAGGTAACCATTGAGTATGACGGGAACTATACTCCCAAAAGGGTGCATACGATTGTGGTTTCAGCGCAACATGATGAAGATGTCAAGGTGGAAACAGTCACTCGCGATATCACCGATATGGTCAAACGGGTGGCGCCAAAGGGGTTTATCGATAGAGAAACCCGATTTCTTATTAATCCAACGGGACGCTTTGTTGTTGGAGGGCCCGTTGCTGATTGTGGATTGACCGGTCGGAAAATTGTTGTCGACACATATGGCGGAATGGCTCGAAGCGGGGGAGGAGCATTTTCGGGTAAAGATCCGACAAAAGTCGATCGTTCGGGAAGCTATGCTGCGCGGTATGTCGCAAAAAATATTGTTGCAGCAAAACTTGCTCACCGCTGTGAGGTGCAGGTGTCTTATGCCATTGGAGTGGCATATCCCATTTCCCTAAAGATCGAAACCTTTGGAACAGGGACGGTCAGTGAAGAAATCTTGTGCGAGGTTGTCTATTCGGTTTTCGATCTTTCCCCTAAAGGAATCATCGAAATGTTGGATCTCAAACGTCCTATCTATAGCAAGTTAGCCAGGGGGGGGCATTTTGGCCGAGACGAGAAAGAGTTTTATTGGGAAAAGCCGGATCGTGTGGAAACGCTTCTCCGGGCGATTGAAGCACATGCCCCCACAATGGGGGTATCGGCTGAAAAGGAAGTCTCCTAATTTCTAAATGCCCCGGTTTAATATAGCCCCAACCCATGATGATACAGGCCTTCCATGTCGCTTGCGTCGAGGTGCTCGGGGACCCAAAAATAATTGTGCTCAGTCCTAGGTTGTCCCTCCGGATAGTTGATCACTTTGGAAGAAGGATAGTGTATATTAACCGGTTCTGCGTGTACTTGAAAATGAAAAGCGTTCTCTTCCGATTCCATCGGCTCTTCTTCTATTTTGTCGTCCTCTTTGTTTTTGACATTCAGTGGAAGTATTGCAGCTAGCAAGTTCAGAATAGCCAATAGAACCCCATGGGCGAATTGTTAATGCGTTATGAGACCTTCAAACTGTAAAGGCTCGTTGCCTAATTCCATATTCAGTTTGACACACACCGTATGAGCTAGCAATTTTCTCCAAAATCGAGAAGCCTG
>JBAUVX010000128.1:0-13587 GCA_049583465.1 Waddliaceae bacterium
GCTTCTCGATTTTGGAGAAAATTGCTAGCTCATACGGTGTGTGTCAAACTGAATATGGAATTAGGCAACGAGCCTTTACAGTTTGAAGGTCTCATAACGCATTAACAATTCGCCCATGGGGTGAACCTTTAAATTTCTATTCTTCAATGTATGCCAATAAAGTTCAAGAAATTGGGAAAGCGGTATCTTCAGAGTCTCGCCCTTCAATCATTTATCTCCTCGCGCCTCCTGAAAGAATTGAGCTCTGAACGAAGCCTCTCGTCACAAGGATATCTGAAAGAGCTAACACAGTTGATTGAGAAAGGAGGTGTGTTTGGCATTCACATGCATTATGATTGGACGATTGATACGGCGCCTCACACCGGTCAGAATTCCTCTTCCTCATCCACTATCGACAGTGAAGATGATCAAACCGCATTACCGGGAAACCTGCCTTCGGAACTTTATCGTCTGAAGGGGAAGGTATTGAATTGCCAACCTAAAGAAAAAGAGGCTCACAGAAAGTCTGTCAAAAAAACTTATGGGTAAAAGTATGTTTGCGGGTTTGCGTTTGATTTTTTTTGGGAGGACTTACGCAACAAGGCTGAGAAAAGGGGATTTTTTTGCCCTAACTCGCATTATGCTAATAATTTGTTGAAAATAGACAAAATTGATATAATTATTAATGTATAGCTTGAAATCATTTCTTTTATAATATAGTTTTTTATTTAAATATTTTAAATAGGTTGATTGAGATGGACGAAAAATCAATAGAAGAGATCCTTGATATCGAAGATGCTATTCAAAGTCCTCTGTTTGAACAGAGGATTGATGCTTTAATGGAAATCTTACAGGTAGACCCTCCACCTGACACGCTTCTTCGGAAAGCTCCTTCAGAGGAAGAGGTTCGAAAAGGTGTCGGAAAGATCATCTCTGACAGCATGTATAACAGGGAGGAACGGCGCCGTAGTGCAGTCGGCTTTCAACTCTTGGTAGAAAATTTGGATATGGTGCCCAATGCGGATCAATGCCGGCAAGAACTAGAGGCTGCCGGCCGGCAGCTTGGGGAGTTTCTCTTGGAAGAGTCAATGGGTACCGAGGAAGCAACGGAGACCACTCTCAAGCTCTTAGATGCCCTTTACAGAGAGGCTCCGGATGAATGGCTTTATGGGGAGGAGCCTTCAAAAGAAACAGAAGAAGAAGGGATATTGGATCTCAGCCATGTCGTTCCCATGACGGAAGTTCTCAACATTTCCGATGAGGTCTTCTCCTCGTTTTACCGGATCGGCACCGAGTTGTTTGAGAAAGATCAGATTGAAGAGGCCGCCTCAGTTTTTCAATTTTTATCCTATCTTGATGTCCTCTGTCACGAAACGTGGTATTCACAAGCACTTTGTTTTCAGAAGCTTGAAAGATGGCCGGAGGCCATTGCCAACTATTCTTTTGCGGCCCTCACCGATCCCTTTAACATTTCTACCTATCTTAACTTGGCAGAATGTTACTTAGCTATCAACGACACAACTCAAGCGTCAAATACACTGTCCATGGCCGAGACGATGCTTGCAGACAGCGGTATCGAGGAAAGAAAGGGAAGGCAATTCAACAAATTAATTTGCGGATTAAAAGATAAACTATAAGGAGGAAATTAATGACAAATATACCGCCTGATACGAGTCTCTTAAGGATTAATGTGCAACCCCAAGATTTCCAGCAATCCGCCGGGAAGGAGGACGTTTCTTCTAAGGGCATGAACTCTCCTCCAGCCCTTAAAGAAAAAACAAGCGCTAGAGAAAGATACAAAAATTGGCTCAAAGACAGCAATCTCTCTCCGGAAAAGGTAGAGACATTATTTCCGGAAAAAATTGGTAAGAAAATAAGAGGCGCCTTGGAATCCCTTAAAAAAAATCAGATGAAATAAAAAGCAAAAGCGATCAGTCCCACAGTAGGATGGCCAAAGTTGCCGCAGGGGTTGGAGCATTGGGAGCTTTTATTGCTGCGAGGACAGCGACCATTGCTATAGCGGGCCTTGGCACCGCGTTAGGGATAATGGGGTCTCCTGTTTTAGCTTTCCATAAAATGGGGAAGAGTCTTGGCACGCGCGAAGGGTTAAAAGCAGCAGGTAAAGCGGGATTGGAAGCATTTAAGACCGATCTGCCGAATTGGATCAAAAAAAC
Organism: Waddliaceae bacterium; assembly: GCA_049583465.1. Classification (GTDB taxonomy): domain Bacteria; phylum Chlamydiota; class Chlamydiia; order Chlamydiales; family Waddliaceae; genus JBAUVX01. The sequence goes on from JBAUVX010000128.1 coordinate 2,154, forward strand.
GACAACCTTTGCTGCTGCAACCGGCCAGGGTCTGAATGCCATAAGCGGCTCTCTTTGTCAATACGCCGGGATGAAAACGATTGCGGCCGGTGTTGAAAAATTTGGCCCTAAATGTGAAAAAGTCTTAGCAACAGCCGGGACTGCCGCCGGTTTGACGGCCGGTGCTGCTGCAATGACAAATAAGGTATTTTGGATAGCGTCCCTTACTGCCGGAGCTTTTGCTTGTCTAGCCGGCGTTCTTCGGAGTGATTTGATTACGCCAAAACCCCTGGAAAATCCTGAATAGCGATCTTTTGCGTGTTTTCTCTGCTCGCGTTATTTAGAACTCAATTCTTGGATAAATTCCTTGAAGCGGTTGAGATCTTTTTCAACATAGTGGTAATCTTGCTGCAGTCGACTTTGGATTGCTTTGAGCTCCTGTTCTTCGAGTTCACAATCGTAGGCATGGCGAATAAAATGTCTAAAAGCCCTAACTCGATCCAATAATAAAAAACTCTTTGTTGAAATGGCGGCTGGGCGAATGTTGGGAATGTCTGTGTTTAGCCGCACCAGCAATTCTTTATGATAAGAAGAAAAATCATCGATTTGATTTTCAAAAGTTTTTGCGATTCTCTTGAAAAGGTCTTCCAACGCAGTAAAAAATTGCTGTGTTTTGAGAGCAAAAACATATTTCTTCTCGTAAGAGGAGAGATCAATTGCGATGATTTCTCGGTACAGTTTGTCTATGAGTTTCCATTGTTTTTCGAAAATACCCAGTAAGATTGCAAATCTTTCCACTTTATAAAACTCTTAGTCCTTCGTTTTCTACATGCTCTTTAAAATGACAATTCTCATATAAAATGACTTCGACATTTCTTTTGATTTTACCTTCAATTTTTGTCCAGATCTCAAATCGATCCCCTGTAAAATTTTTTAAAACAATATCCAGGTCTGATCGCCGATGAAACCGGTACGGTTGAGTAATCGAGCCGACGAGAAAGACTTCGACATTTGTATGAGAAAACTCATCTTTCAAAAAGAAAATAATCTGTTCCAAAAGAATTTTTCGCTCATTCTCGCTTGCTTCTTTTCTTTTCTGTTCTTTTTTTTGTAAAAATTCTTTTGCACGGTGTTTGTCGAACTCGTGATCCGTTTCATTCATTTTCGGGCCTTTTTAGAAACAGGTCGGGGATCTGCCGCCTACCCCGTGAACGGCTACTCTTTCTGCGTTATTTTAACAACAAGAGGGGAAGTTAGTAAAGAAAAGAGATCGCGATAGCACAGGTTCGAGGTTTTCGAGTGCGGTGCTTTCATGCGTCGAAATCTCTAGACCCGGTATTTTGGCGGAAACGGTGCAATTTTTGCTTGCTAAGTGCTAATTCAGCACTCTTATTGTTGAAGTGCTAATTTTTCTTGATTCAATTCGATAGAGTTTGTATAATGCTGGTAGAAAGAGGGGGAAGAGAGGTTGATGAAGCTCCAACACGCTAAAAAATCAGGTAAAAAAGCGCGAGAATACCGGGTGCTGATGGGCGTCGTCGACTATTTTCTCAAAACCGGAGAGCCTGTGGGTTCCAATACGTTGAGAGAGGAGGGCTTCGAAACGATTAGTGCCGCGACGATCAGAAATTACTTTTCCGAGTTGGAAAAAGAGGGGTATCTTAAGCAACGACATACGTCCGGTGGAAGAACTCCTACACAAAAAGCCTACCGGTTCTATGCGGAGAAATGCTTGGATTCCACAGTGATCAGCTCGCAGGAAGAGGAGGCTCTCCAGGCTATTCGTAGAAGTGATACGAAAGAGATTGCCACCTATTTGCAACAGTGCGCTGAAACGTTGAGTTTGCTGACAAACTATGCCGTCTTTTTTTCCGCTCCCCGTTTTGACCATGATTTTATTGCGCAGCTGAAGCTCGTTCCCATTGACGTCTATCGTGTTTTGTGTGTATTGGTGACCGATTTTGGAGTCATTCAAACAGAACTTTTTCATGTAGACAAAAAGTTGAGTTCTTTTGCAGTCAAAAGGATGGAAAACTATTTTCATTGGCGTTTAACGGGGGAGGGAAAGCCTGAAAATTTGGAAAAAGACGAAGAGGCGATTGCAAAGCAATGCTACAATGAACTAATGGTCCGCTACATCGTGGGTTATTCAAATTTTGTCGACGAAGAAATTTATCGAACCGGGTTTTCAAAACTTTTGACCTATCCCGATTTCCATGACACGGCAGCTCTTGCAAATAGTTTATCTCTCTTCGAGAATGCTCATAGCATGCGGTTGCTTTTAAGAGATTGCTGCTCTCATCAAACCTTAAAATATTGGATTGGCAATGATTTAACGACATATACCGAGGAAAAACCGGCGTGTACCGTGATCGCCTTCCCCTACGAGATCAATAAAAAAATTGTTGGAGCCATGGGAATATTGGGGCCTATCCGGATGCCGTATCGACAACTTTTTGGCTTATTAAGAGCTTTTTCCTGGAATATGAGCGAGGCGCTGACGAGAAATATATATAAATTTAAAATTCACTACCGCCGGCCTCAAAGAGGAACCCCGTACTTGCAAAAAGAGGAACATCAACTGATTGGCCAGTCCCGATTGATGTTGTTGGAAGATAAAAGAACGTGAGTTCGACGTAAGAAAAGAAACATAAGAGGAGCAGAATGAACAAAGAAAAAGAAGAACGGAACGAAGAAATCAAAGGTGTCGAGGAGGAAGGTGTTCAAGAAGAACGTGAAAAAGAACCGCAGCAGGTGTCGATCACTGATGTTGAACTCGAGCAATTAAAAAATGAGGCAGGTCAATTTAAGCACAAATATTTGCATCTTCTCGCCGATTCAGAGAATGCGCGCAGGCGTTTGCAAAAGGAGAGGCAGGAGTTGATTCAATATGCCATGCAAAATCTCATCTTAGACTTTTTGCATCCCATTGATCACATGGAAAATGCTCTCAAATTCACAGAAGAGGCTTCAGAAGAGGTCAAGCATTGGGCGACGGGATTTCAGATGATCTTAAACCAGTTTCGCGATGTCCTCGTCAATCAGGGTGTGAAGCCCATCGATGCCTATGGCAAAGAATTCGATCCTCATCTGCATGAAGCGATTGAAATGGTGGCAACGACAGAGTATCCGCCGGGAATTGTCGTTGAAGAGAGTGTAAGAGGCTATGTCCACGGAGACAAAACCCTTCGCCCCTCGCGTGTTAAAGTGTCCAAAGCCCCTGCTGCCGAAGAAGCCGCGCAGGAACAGGCCAAGGAAAAACAGAGTTAATGTTATTTGATGATGTAAGGAGTATGATCATGAATCAAAATAAGAAACAAGGTCGAAAAATTATTGGGATTGACTTAGGGACCACCAACTCCTGCGTTGCCGTGATGGAAGGTGGAACTCCAAAAGTCATTGCCTCGGCAGAAGGATCTCGGACTACGCCTTCTGTGGTTGCTTTTAAAGGCGATGAGCGTTTGGTAGGCATTCCGGCAAAGCGTCAAGCGGTCACAAATCCGGAAAATACCATTTCTTCTGCCAAACGTTTCATCGGCCGCAAGCATAGTGAAGTGACCTCTGAAATACAAACGGTGCCTTTTCCTGTTGTTCCCAATGACAATGGAGACGCTGTGTTTAAGGTGCAAGATAAGCTGATGACACCCGAGGAGATTTCTGCACAAATTTTGATTAAAATGAAAGAGACGGCAGAAGCCTATCTTGGGGAAACGGTGACAGAAGCGGTCATTACCGTTCCTGCCTATTTTAACGATTCGCAACGGCAGTCGACCAAAGATGCCGGACGGATTGCAGGCCTCGATGTCAAGAGAATCATTCCTGAACCCACCGCCGCATCTCTTGCCTATGGATTGGACAAAGAAAAAACGGACAAAAAGATCGCAGTTTTCGACTTAGGAGGAGGAACTTTCGATATTTCCATCCTTGAAATCGGCGACGGCGTTTTTGAAGTGCTTGCAACCAATGGCGATATGCACTTAGGCGGCGATGACTTTGACAATGAAATCTTGAAATGGATCATCCAAGAGTTCAAAAAAGAACATGGCATCGATCTTTCGAGTGACAAAATGGCCCTGCAGCGCCTCCGCGATGCAGCTGAGAAAGCAAAAATGGAACTATCAGGCACTCAGAAGACAGAAATCAATCAACCCTTTATCACCATGGATGCTACAGGGCCAAAGCACTTAGGGCTGACCCTAACGCGCGCTCAGCTAGAAAAGCTGACATCCCACCTGATTGAACGGACAAAAGAACCTTGCTTAAAGGCGCTCAAAGATTCCGGCCTCGCCAAAGACGATATTGGCGAAGTCATTCTTGTTGGAGGCATGACCAGGATGCCGGCAGTTCAAGAGATAGTCACATCGATTTTTGGAAAAGAGGGACACAAAGGGGTCAATCCCGATGAGGTGGTCGCTGTCGGGGCAGCAATTCAAGGCGGTGTCTTAACGGGTGTTGTCAAAGATATCCTTCTCCTTGACGTCATTCCTCTTACATTGGGAATTGAAACACTCGGCAGCGTCATGACACCCCTGGTCGAACGCAATACCACGATTCCGACACAGAAAAAGCAGGTGTTCTCGACCGCTGGCGATAACCAGCCGGCTGTGACCATTCGCGTTTTGCAAGGAGAGAGGCAAATGGCCAATGATAACAAGGAAATCGGCCGCTTTGATCTCACCGACATCCCCCCGGCACCGAGAGGAATTCCTCAAGTTGAGGTCTCTTTTGATATCGATGCCGACGGTATCCTCCACGTCTCCGCTAAAGACTTGGCGACAGGCAAGGAACAAAAAATTCGCATCGAAGCGCAGTCGGGACTCGGAGAAGAGGATATTGAACGCATGGTCAAAGATGCGGAACTACACAAGAAAGAAGATCAAAAACGGAAAGAAGAGGTTGAACTCCGCAATGAAGCGGATACTCTTGTTTTCCGCGCACAAAAAGCCTTGGATGAATACAAAGACAAAGTGCCGCAAGATGTGGCTAATGACGTGCAGAGCAAAATCGATGCTGTCAAACAAGCGCTTGAAAGCGGCGATGTGCAGCGCATCAAAGCTGCTAAGGGAGAGTTGGATTCACACATGCAACACATCGGTGAAGCGATGGCAAAAGCTCAACAAGAGGCTTCAGCCTCCGGCGCAGATGCCGGACCTAGCGCTGGAGCAAGTGCCCGGCAAGGAGAAGCGGGTGTAGGAGCTAAACGACAATCTCCTGAGAACAACATCGAAGACGCAGAAGTCGAAATCATCGAAGACGAAAGAAAAGGGGAGTGATGACCCCTTAAAGCAATGCGGGCTTAAGCCCGCATTGCTTTAATTAAATCACAAAAACGTCGTAAACCGGGAGTCATATCCTTTTCGTTCAACTCTACTTCAATTAAAAAGTACACGCCCCTCGTAGAAAAAGCCTGCATTAATGCTTTCTTCAGACCATTTTCTGTATGAACGTGAACCCCGATGCCTCCGTTTAACACATGAGGAAGTTTAGAATAGTTCCAATTGACAATTTCATTAAATTCTCCCTCCATGAGCGGTTTTTCGGTGGCAAAGCCATGATTGTTCAAGAGAATGATGATGGGATCGGCATCGTATCTAATTGCTGTTGAGAGTTCCATACCGGTCATTTGAAAGGCGCCATCGCCCACAACCGCAACTACCCGTTTATCCGGGGAAGCCAGCTGAGCGCCAATCGCTGCCGGCACTCCAAACCCAAGAGAAGCAAAATAGGCATTCGAAAGATAACTGTCTTGATTCAGTGTCAGCTCCGCGCTGCCAAAAAGACAGTCGCCGACATCGCTGACGACGAGATGTTCCGGCCTTAGAAAATGTTGCAAACAGACAAAGAGGCCTTCTGCCGTTATCTTTTTCCCTTTCTTCGCTGAGTAAGGGGCGACTCGTTTGTCGAACCGGGAAGGAAAATCCGATCGGAATTGGAGATCAAGATCCAGATTGCCAAGTTCGCGAACGAAGTCGGTAAGAAAGATATCTGCAAAGCGATGGCCGCAAACGAGGATAGAGTCGGCTGTGGCTTCAATTTTGTGTTCTTGTGTTAAATTCGCCGTGAACAGCCCGGTATTGACATCGCTCAAAACAACCCCTAAGAGAAAAAGGCAGTCACAGCTTTCCACATAATGCCTAAGGGAATCAACACTCATTTTTCCTTGATAAACCCCAAGGTAAAGGGGATGATATTCGCTAATCGCCGTTTTGCCTAAGAGGGATGAAACCATGGGAATGCAATGTTTCTCGGCAAATTGAATCACTGACTCAGCTAGCCGATAACGATGAATTTCATGACCTACCCAGATAACAGGGCGATTGCAGCATCTCAGAATGTCTTGGACTTCATTCAGCGCTTCTTTTATCTGAGGATGACTGTTTTTACAAGGGTGGAAGGCTGGTGTGCTCGAGGGGATAGTGGTATCGACTTGATCTCGGGGAATTTCTATGTAGACCGGTTTCTTCCGGCAAAGACATTCCAGGATCACTCGATGAATCTCTTTTGCAGCCTTCCCCGGGTCGTCTAACACTGTTTGTGCTACAGTGACTTTTGCCAGCATTTCAAGTTGGATGGTGTCTCTTTGTCGGTCGTTTCGTTGAGCAAATGTGTGATGAAGATGTGATGAGCGACGAAACTCTGCTGTGCCGGCCGCTCCTGAAATGACGATGAGAGGTGAAGATTCCATATAAGCTTGCGCAATGGCGTTGATCACATTAATCCCCACCCCATAAGTGATGCACACCACGCCGAGTCCTCGCAGGCGAGCGTAAGCGTCGGCCATGTAGCCGGCAGTATTTTCCCGGGTTGTGTTGATGAATTGAATGGAGTGCTGTTCGATCAGTTGATTAAATCGGAGGACATAATCGCCGGGAAGGCCGAAAATATGGTTCACTCCATTTTTTTGGAGCTCATCTAGAAGATATTGACCAATAGTGGTTGTTGTTGGTTGTGATTGGATTGATTTTTCCATCATCGAAAAACGCTTGAGTCTACAACGGATAATAGCGATCAAACGATTTCTGTCCAGACCGTTCTTGGATCCTAATTGCCGCCAAACTTGGCGTTAATGCGTCGGTCGATTTTTTTTCAGTCAAGCAGGTGCTCTTTCAGTGATTGCTTCTTTTTTCCTTTGAGGCGGAAAGAAAGAGGAACGCCGGCAAAACCATGCGCGAGGCGGAATTGATTATACAGGTATTTTTGATAGGCATCTGCCATCAAATCAGGGTAATTGACAAACATCACAAATATCGGAGGCTGCACCCCCACCTGAGCCATGTAGTAAATCCGAAGCCTCTTGCCTCGCAACATGGGAGGATGATTTTTCTGCATGGTCTTTTCAATAAACTGATTGAGTAAAGGGGTGGTAATCCGCCGAAGAGAAGAGGCGTAAATGTCTTGAATTCCCATAAAAATTTTTTCGATATTCCGCCCCTCTGTTGCCGATACCATCAACGAGGGACAGTGCCGTAAAAAGGAAACCTCTTCCCGAAGATCTTTCAGGCAATGTTCCATGCGGAATCCTTTGACAAGATCCCATTTATTAAACAATAGCATGCATCCTTTGCCTGCCTCTTCAATCATGCGGGCAATTCGCTTCTCCTGTGCCGTGATTCCCTGTTGAGAATCTAACATCAAGAGGCAAATATCGGCTCGGTCGATGGCCCGCTGTGTTCTGATGGCAGCAAATTTCTCGACAGCTTCATGCTCGGAATGTTTGCGCCTGATTCCTGCCGTGTCAATGAAGGTATAGCGTTGATCTCCCTGGATGACAGTCACGTCGATGCTGTCGCGGGTGGTGCCGGGTATAGGGCTCACCACACACCTCTCGTCGTCCAAGAGATAATTGATCAGCGAAGATTTACCCACATTGGGCCGTCCGATGATTGCCACGCGGATCCCCCTCTGGGGGTTTTCTTCTTCATCTTGCGTCAAAGAGGGTGAAATCACATCGGCAAGCGCCGCTTCCAGCAGTTCGGCAATGTGCCAGTTCTGTGTTGCTGAAACGGCAATGATCTTTTCTATTCCTAAGGAATGGAATTCATGGACAAGATAGACGTTGGCATGATGGTCGATTTTGTTCACCGCTAAGCAGACGGGTTTCCGAGTGCGATGGAGGATTTTTGCCACTTCTTGGTCAAGAGAGGTGATTCCTACTTGCCCGTCGACGACCATGACAAGCGTATCCGCTTCTTCAATGGCAATCTCAGCTTGCCTGCAGATTTGCTCATTAAAGAGAATATCGGAGCGGGGATCCATTCCTCCCGTGTCGATCACCTCAAAAGGTGTCCCAAAGAAGTCGGATTCGGCATACAAGCGATCTCGGGTGATCCCCTCTGCTTCATCGACAATGGCGATCCGCTTGCGGCAAATTCGATTGAACAGTGCAGATTTGCCTACATTGGGTCGACCGACGATAGCTAGTGTGCATGGCTTTTTCATAGTGAAAATCATTATAAGAAAAAATCAAATAAAAATAAATGAAATTTTTTCGAACAATATTGCTATAAAATAATCTATTTTTTATCATAGAAAGAAAACCTCGATAAAAGAGGGTTGTAGACATTTAGATAATAATTGCTTTAAGCTCGACCTTGCAAAATTTTTGGACGAAGTCTCTCTCTGCAGATGAGTTCAAAAATTTTGCAAGGTCGAGCTAAGATAGTCCATGAAATTTAACCAATATTTTGATGATATTTCTTTAACCCCGTTTAAAAAAGAGTTTGAGGGTTATTCTCTATCGGCACTGAGGCAGGATCTCTTTGCGGGGACTTCTGTGGCTCTACTTACATTGCCTCAAGCGATGGCGTATGCTTTAGTTGCCCATTTACCCCTTTCAACGGCCCTCTTTGCTGCCATTTTCTCTACTCTCATTGCGGCGATTTTCGGCTCTTCTCGACATTTAGCTGTAGGTTCTAGCAATGCCATTGCTATTCTTATTCAATATGGAACTGCGGAAATTCTTCATCGGTATTTCAGACATTTGACAGGTGTGGGAAGAGAGGTTGTCTCCCTTGAGATTTTGACACAGCTGAGCCTTCTTGTCGCTGTTATTCAACTCCTTGCTTCAAGTTTTAAATTGGGCCGTCTCACACAATTTGTCAGTTATTCTGTTGTTCTGGGTTATGTCATGGGTGCAAGTGCGGCGATCATTATCAATCAGCTCTTCGTGTTTTTAGGTATTCCCGATATGGAAGGGATTCAACCTCTCTATGGAAAGTTGATCTATTTGAGTTCTCATTTGGATCAAATTCATTGGTTGACTTTTGCTATTGGGCTGGGAAGTATGGCATTGCTTGTGGGGTTAAAACGGCTCGATCGAAGAATTCCTTCCGCATTGATCGCTTTGGTCCTGGCAACGGTTTTCTTAGCGACGAGCCGCGCGTATCTCCAAAATGGGGTGCATGATGTGAAAGTAGTGGGAAATGCAGGAGAAATTTCAGGGCTGACGCCGCAATTCGGGTTTCCGCACTTTAATCTTTATATCATGAATCAGCTTATTCCCGTCGCCTTTGCTATCGCTATGGTCAGCATTTTAGAAACGACGGCCGTGGCAAAGTCGATAGCTTCTCGATCGGGGCAAAGACTTTCCATTAACCAGGAAATCTTGGGACTCGGTTTTGGAAATCTCACCTCCGCTTTTTGTGTTGCCATGCCCATATCCGGAAGTACTTCTCGTACGTTTTTGAATTTTGAATGCGGGGCTAAGACCCGTCTTGCCGTGATTTTTAGTGCCTGCTTGGTGGGTTTGATTTTGTATTTGTTCGAAGGGTTTGTCGCCCGTATTCCCTTGGCGGCTTTGTCTGCCTTGCTGATCGTTACTGCCGGGAACTTGATTAACAAGAAGCAATTGCTGCTTTGTTTAAAGGCAACAAGCGCTGATGCTTTTGTTTTCTGGACGACTTTTTTGTCGTGCATATTGTTCAACATCGACACCTCTTTCTACATTGGCGTTTGCCTCTCGATTACTCTCTATCTGAAAAAAGCGGCAGTACCTAATGTGTCGCAGTCTTTTGTCGATGAGGAAGGAAGAATTAAAAATCTCGAACAGTGTTCCAAGGAGGAGATGACAAAAATTCGGTTAATTAAGGTAAAGGGAGAGTTGTTTTTTGGTGCAGCGGATCTCTTTCAGACGACGTTAAAATCGATAGCGGAAGATGACACGAACACTAAAGTCATCATTCTCCAATTAAAAAATGCTCGGGATATCGATGCGACAGCTTGTCTTGCTTTAAAACAGTTGCATGAGTACTTAAAAAATTCCGGAAGACATTTGCTTTTATCCGGGCTTACCCTGCCCAGCTGGGATGTTTTAAGTGGCGCGGGCCTCGTTTCAATGCTGGGAAAAGAGAATCTTTTTGTCATCAATGAACGCCATCCCCATCGCTACTTCAATCGCACGTTAAAAAGAGCGCAAGAGCTTGTTGAGCAGACTGAAAAAGATGGGATGATGGAGGACATGGAATCCCCCTCCACCTCCGGTTATCCTTTAGGGACAGCATCTGGGGATGGCGTTGCCGCGAATACTACCACAAAGCCCACGGAGATCACGGAGATAAGCTAGTGCTCTGTCAAGCTTAAAATGAAGGATTGAGCCGCGCGAAAGCTCCCGCGGTTGAACGATCGTAAAAGGGTCAGTATTAAGTCAATACGGACCCATTTACGATCGTCCAACCCCGGGACTTTGGCGCGGCTCAATCCCCCGTTTTAAGCTTGACAGAGCACTAGCTATACACATTCAAATTCAATTCTTGAGTTTAAATGTCTATACAGGGCACGATTTTCCAACTATCAAATCTTTTTAATTGCCCTGTAAAGCCGGTAAGACAAATTTTTCCTGTGCCCTGAATGTGTATAAGTCTCTATTGCCGTCTTTTTTCCCTTTTGCTATGCTTTTCTCAACCCATTTAGCCCACAGAAGATTTACAGCAACGAATCCAAGGTAGTAAGATGCAAAAAGGCCGCAGGTTACAATTTCATTGCCTATCGTGCAAGGAGGCTATCCATTTTTCTATTTTTGAATTGAATAAAACTGAGGATCCCCTTATCTGCTCAAATTGCCGCAGGCAATACCAATTTAAAGACAAGATACTTCTTCGCCAGTGTCAAAAATTCGAGGCTCTTTGTCAGCAAATTTTGGACAGCGAAGAGATTCTTGGAAATACATCTGTTGGTATCGATATCGGAGAACACTGCGTAAAAATTCCCTACAAACTGCTATTAACCCGCTTTAATGCGAGTCTTGATTTGATAGTTGGAAATCAGCCCCTTTCGATTACATTTCGACTGGAACCTCACGTGGATATTCCCAAAACAATCACTTAAATCAAAGAGCTATCCAGCTGTTGTTTTTTCTGTAGTTGACCCCATGGGCGAATTGTTAATGCGTTATGAGACCTTCAAACTGTAAAGGCTCGTTGCCTAATTCCATATTCAGTTTGACACACACCGTATGAGC
>JBAUVX010000129.1:0-1619 GCA_049583465.1 Waddliaceae bacterium
GCTTCTCGATTTTGGAGAAAATTGCTAGCTCATACGGTGTGTGTCAAACTGAATATGGAATTAGGCAACGAGCCTTTACAGTTTGAAGGTCTCATAACGCATTAACAATTCGCCCATGGGGTGAACCACCCTCGAGGAGCGGTTTCTCAACACTGTCATGGTCCCTTTTTCCCATTATGGAACCTACACGAACAGGGAGATGGTGCGGACGAATATTCTCATGATCGACATGTTCAACACATTGGTGAGATCGCAAAAGATTTCCATTTTTTCCGTTTCCGGGGGCATGGATGGGGCTTACGTTTAATGATTATCAGGCATTTTATTGATAATGCCGAGCAGGCGGGATCGCTGGGGCAAGAGCAGGAACCATGCGATTTTCTTCATTAAAAAATAATTTACTTAAATTTTTTTTTGCTGTACTCTTAATTCTTTATCAACTCATGGGTTTCCGATATGAGGACATTCTACTTATACCTTGCATGTTTCTTTGTCTTTCTTGCCTTTAAGGGAACCTGCGGGGAGGCAGAAAGAAAGGAACACATATTTGTTAATCATGTCAAGACATGCATTGAGGCTGCTGAATGTGAATCTTCCAAGCTGAATCCCGAGGTATTAAAAATTGCCGGGATGTCCAACGCCAAAGTGCGCCATTTATTAAACCGGCTCTGCACACTTTCAGATTCTGTTTACTTTGAAATAGGGCTTTGGAAAGGGTCTACTTTTATTGCTGCCTTATATGGAAATGAAAATTATGTTATCGATGCGATTGGAGTGGATAATTGGTCGAAATTTGGCGGCCCTAAAAAGGAATTTTTTAGTAACTGTGCACGTTTTCTACCTCATTTGCCCTATCGGATCTATTCAAATGATAGCTTTACCCTACAGAAATCTCTCTTTAAATACCCTGTTACCATCTATTTCTACGATGGTGATCATTCAGAATTAAACCAAGAAAAAGCTTTCACTTATTTTAACGATATTTTTGACGATGTCTTTATCGCCATAGTTGATGATTGGAACAGACCGCATATTCCTAGAGGAACGTTTTCTGCTTTTAAAAAACTCGGATACAAAATTCTCTATGAACGAATTTTGCCCTCCACCGAGCAATGGTGGAATGGCTTATACATAGCGGTGATCCAAAAACAAACAACGCCCAAAAAAAGACAATAATTTCAGTGGTACACACTCAACAGGTGCAAGAATTAGCGGGAAAGGTTAAGAAAATTCCCCTTATTGCCTTGGATAGAGGATGGATTTTCATCGATACACGACGAGAATCCGATAGTAGGAGAAACAGATCCGGATCCTTCTCCTTTCTTCAATGACAATTCAGATCCCCCGCATTGGGATGATCATATTGATCCTCCAACTTTGAAACCCGGGTTGTATGGAAAACTGCTGCTGCAGGTTAGGTGATCAAAATCATTTGCGGCAGCATAATCTCTTGTAATTTATTTTTTAAACAAAAGTTTAAAACCCACATTCTGCATGTTGCGGGAGGTGATTTCAATAGATTTTTGATTCTAAGTGGGTTACAAAATCGAAGCTTGGTCTGTAGTCACCAATCGAGATTTTGTAATCCACTTAGAATTAAAAAGATGAAGAAATCGCCC
>JBAUVX010000130.1:0-1887 GCA_049583465.1 Waddliaceae bacterium
CCCCTAGAAGACTATCAAGTTTTTAGTATGAAAAGGCCCTGACGAAAACATCCCCAACTTGCATTTAGATTCTGAAATTAAGTTCACCGGCAAACCTATCTCTAATCAACATCTTATTTGTTTACGAATAGAGCAGGAGGTCAAAGACCGGTTTATAACGCAATTTAAAAATTTTATTGTAGAGAAAGATGGAAAGTTGTGGATTCAAGTTCTTGGTCTTGACAATGCAGAGCAGCACTTTGTTCCTTTAAACTTCGTCCACTTTATTAGACCTTGGCTTCAGAAACAAGAATAGATGCTATATGCGACTTTTTTCGTTCGAGTGCAGGCCCAAGCTCGAACTCCGGTAAGTTTGGGATTAAGGGACCGTAAAGCAAAAATTTTGTTTCCGGTTTTTTATTGGGGCCTCTCCTTTTCACTCTATATGAAACTGAAGTTGCCCTCGATGTGAATCATTGCCGGCTCTTCAAGAATTGTTAGTATTTCCGTCGCGCAGTATACCTTATCCCTTTCTCTCCGATTGGCTTGTTGAATAATATGATTTTGCTCCAGCTTTTGTATCCCCCTCTGGGCTGTGCTATAAGCGATTCCTAGCTCTTCTCCGATTTTTTTTGTTGTGAGAAAGGGATTGACAGCAAAATGCTGCACAATGCGAACAGCAACATCTGATGCACTACTTGCAACTTGCATCGTCCATTTGTCCAGTAATTCATTGATTCGTTCAGCTCGCGACAACACATCCTCTGACTGGACTGCTACCCCATTAAGAAAATAAATAAGCCATTCATTCCACGTCCCTTTAGCGCTGAGGCGATAAAGCTGTCTATAATACTCATCACGGGTGGCTTCAAAAAAAGCACTTAAATATAGGATCGGACTGGGTAGAATTTTTTGTTCGATCAATAGTAATATGATGAGTAGCCGGCCTATCCTTCCATTTCCATCCAAAAATGGATGAATGGCTTCGAACTGATAGTGACAAATCGCTGCATGAACTAGGGGAGGAAGCTCTCTGTTATGCAAGTATTTTTCTAAGTCCCCTAAGCAATCCATCAAATATTCCGGGGAGGGAGGAATATACTTGGCGGTGTTGAGCGTACATCCCGGTGTTCCTATCCAATTCTGACTACGCCTAAATTCACCGGGTGTTGCGAGGAATCCCCTTACACCCTGCATCAGCTTTTCATGGATTTCTTTAAGAAGTCTAAGGGAGAAAGGAAGATCTTCTAGGCGGTCGATGCTATAATCAAGAGCGGCAATGTAATTTTGTACTTCTTGCAGATCATCTAGGTTTCGTTTGACTGGGATGCCGGCGTTAGCAGCCAGTACTTCTCCTATAGTAGACTGCGTCCCTTCGATCTTGCTGGAAAGAACTGCTTCACGAGTAATAAAAGGACGTATTAATAGATGAGGATTGGGCAATTTGTTCCCCTCTCTAGCTAACTTGCCTATCACAAAATCGGCACGCGATAAGGTAGTGACAATTTGGTTATTCCATTGGATGTTGGGCGGCAACGGGTTGGGGAGAAACGTTTGATATCCTCTTGGAGTGGGAATAACCTTGTCGACCGGCGACTGTTTTATCTCCATATTTTCACTCCTTTCCAGCTTGTTATGGCCTTTATGGTATCTATTATTATCGATTTTGTCAATGTTCGATAATAAGAAGGTAACTTTTAGAATCAAAAAGATGAAGAAATCACCCGTGCAACATGCGGAATGTGAGTTAAAAGATTTAGCATTGGATATAGCAGACTGTAAATTGACCCCATGGGCGAATTGTTAATGCGTTATGAGACCTTCAAACTGTAAAGGCTCGTTGCCTAATTCCATATTCAGTTTGACACACACCGTATGAGCTAGCAATTTTCTCCAAAATCGAGAAGC
>JBAUVX010000131.1:0-8127 GCA_049583465.1 Waddliaceae bacterium
TGAGCAAGATTATCGAGTTCCTGACACATGATGCACTCCTTCTTAGGTGAAATTTCTTAGAATTTGGACATCACTTTATCAGGGTTGCCTAGATCAAGTTGCGCAAAACATTCGAAGGCTCACTGATGATTACCTCTACAAAACTGCAACACGATATTTGTCTCTTCCTCTTACAGGGATCTGCAAAATTTAGCCTAAATCTGCGGCGCCAAAAGGAAAAATAGGTCACAACCCGGGGTTAAATGTGTCTACTTCTTCAAGGCGAGCAATCGCGTTGCAGTTCCCCCGCACAGAGCGTGCCTTTCTACTTTAGCAAAACCCGATTTTGTCAACACATTTTCGAGTTCTTTTGGGGGAATAAAAGAATGGATGCTGCGACGAAGATAGTGGTAGGCGCTTGGATTCGATGCAATCCACTTGCCAACGATTGGAAGAAAACCCCTTAGATAGACCTGATGTCCCCATTTCAGCAAGGGATTTTCGGGTCTGGTGAGCTCCAACACGCCAAAACATCCCCCCGGGCGCAACACTCTTAACACCTCTTGACAACAACGAAAAGGATCGGCCACGTTGCGGATCCCATAGGCAATGGTGACTGCGTCGATGCTCTCACTAGGGAGAGGAATCTCTTGAGCATCAGCCTGAAGATAGTGGATCTGATGAAGCGTTTTTCCCTTTTTCCGAGCTTTTTCCTCAGCATATACTAACATTTCCGGGCAAAAATCGAGAAGAAAGGCCTCGCAAGGCCCTAGAGAGGCATCGAGCAGGCCCAAGGCAATTTCCCCGGTTCCGCAGCATAAGTCAAGATATCTTTTGGGAACATGGCAAGAGAGAACGGATTGAATGAGCTTGCGATTCCAAAAATGGTGGAAATTCAACGACATCACCGCATTTGCGCGGTCATAGTGCTTGGCTATGTGGCCAAACATCTCCTTAATGTTGTTCGGATCCTTCTCTTGCCGGTTCGTCATCTGTATTTTCTTCTTCTTCGGCCGATCTGCCGCAAATTCCACAGTGGGGAGTTGTCCCGCACCCTTGCCCTTTCTTTTTGGTCTGCGTGGGATCTCTCCCGCACATTCCCAATCGTAATCGCGATTTCCCTGTCAAAAACTTACTCACGCCAAGAAGAAAACAGGAAAAAACGACGATGACGAATGCCACAGCTAGAGTGATTAAGGCATTAGACATGTGTTTACCTTCGTGGTGAGCTTCACTCCTATTATACCTTGACTCCCTTATCC
Source organism: Waddliaceae bacterium (assembly GCA_049583465.1). GTDB lineage: Bacteria > Chlamydiota > Chlamydiia > Chlamydiales > Waddliaceae > JBAUVX01. The sequence continues at coordinate 1,242 of JBAUVX010000131.1, forward strand.
GGGGCAAGAAAGATCACATTAGGCATTTTCTTCTTCATCGAAGTCATCGTCGAAGTCATCGGGATCTTCGTCATCCAAGTCTTCCTCTTCGACCATTTTAACAGCTTTTGCCGTCTCTTTCGGTTTTTTTGGCTTTCCGGGATAATAATCGACCCAAATGGGAGAGCTCCATGCCATATGCCCGTCCTTTTGAGTCACTCTAAGATAGTAAAAAACAAAGGGAGGGGATTTATCTTTGAGGTCGATAACCACATCGGAAAGAGGTGTCATGTCGTCATAAAAATAGTCAAAATGATAGTGATCGGGTTGGAAGGTATGAATGACCTCCCCGTTTCTGATAATCTCAATGGTGAGCAATGTTGTCGTTCCGGCAACATAGCCGGAAAGGTGCCGATTAATTAAAAGCCCGTGCTTATCCATGGTGTTCGTCTCCATTCCCATGGGGACGCCGGCTAAGTATAAGCCTAGGATAATGCGCTCGCCGGTGGTGGCATAACAAGAGCGGTTGTATAACGCGTCATAAAGGGAAGATCGGGTATGTTCGGGAGCAATAATCGCCGTGAGCCCGGGAGAATATTGTTCTTGCTCCCCTTCAAAAAATCCTGCAAAAATTCCTCTGTCGTCAAGCCCTCCGGCAACAAATCCAAAACGCTTGTTGTTGAGCAGCGCTTGAACAACCGACCCTTCTTCAGCTTCTTGTACGCAGGAAGATGAGGGGCCTTTAATCGGCCGGGAGTTCCCTTTTTTCGCTGTCGTCTCTGAAGAACCCCAAGAATTGTAGATCTCCACGACTCTTTCAAATTCGGGTTGAAAATGCTTAAAATCATATTCCGCTCCTTTACCCATGGTAAAGCTTGGAATGGAGATAAATTCTTTTGGCGACGAACTTTTATAGATTTTTTTGAGCGAGCTGCTTTTACTGTCTTTCTTTCTCAAAATCGGTTTACTATCTTTGGCGTAAACAAACTGCCTCAGCCCTTCGGTCTTCTCCTCGCCATTCCATTGAAAACCTGTTAAGACCACAAATCGGTCTGCCTCATCAAATTCGGTGATGTTTTGGCAAATCAGCTTCCAAATGTCATTGGGAGTCTCTTCAGCATTTTCAAATGATGAGGAAGCAAAAAAATTCAGGGATTTTTCGTCACGAAAATGACGTAGGCAGCTTTCAATATTTTCGGTGGAATCGACGCGAATCGATTCTCCATGCAACAATCCCCAAAAAAGGTTGCGATCGTTTTCGTTAAAACACTTAATAGGCGGAGAACAAAACGTTTCCCTAGTCTTTGAGTTTGTCAATTGAATGGTGTATGTCCCCGTTTCATTAAAATACAGATTGGGGAGGCTGATAAAACCCGTTTCAGGGACAAAAATTTTCCAGTTGAGATTTTCCCTCAAATGCTCATAGGTGAGCTCGATGAGGGTGTCCTCCGGAGCGTTGTTCGTGAGGTTTCCATACTCGTCTTCGAAACGGACGGTAATGTCAAAGCGCTTATTTCTTGTGGTAAAAGAAGGGGAGAGAACTTTGATGTTTCTGAGAAGATTGCCTCGGATATCCATCGAAAACATTTCCGGTTCCTCAAAATGACTTTCCCCCGTGGTGTCGACGTAGAGAAGAAACGGGCGCCGCCTTTGAGAATAGGTTTGAGAACGAGTCCCATGCTTTTTTAACCACTTTTCCTCAAGCTTTGACGAACCGACGATAATGGTTAACGTGCCGCCGGCTTCCAACTTTTCAGAGAGGGTAAATTCATACTGCGGAAGGAATGCATCGGGAATTTCTATTTCCTTCGCTTGCAAGATCTTTCCGTTTTCCAACTGGGCATAAATCACGTTCTCCTTTTTTTTCACATCCGTACTCGGCACTGCCCAGTCAATTTCCCTGCCATCGTTCATCATATCAAACCTCAGCCGGGTTCCTTTTGGCAGATGTGCGGCCGGAGTGAAAATAAACGTCCAGGTATTGACTTCGCCTGCTAAGGCTAGGTGTGGTTGACAGTAACAGATCGAACGCCGCATAGTACTCTCCCATTGCAGAATGGATACATGTTAAGCAACTAAGGAGTAACTCGCAAGAAAAAATGGGGAAAAAATGAGGCTTGTTTGCTCCATCGGGCAAATCATGCCTCAGACGGCATATTCGATAGCACGCTTTTCTCGAGTCACGATCACCCTGATTTTTCCCGGATACCGCAGTTCTTTCTCTACCCTCTTTGATAAATCACGCGCTAAGTTGACGATGCCGTCATCATCGATCATATCGGGTAGCACGGTGATGCAAATCTCCTTTCCGGCTTGCATCGCATAGGCCTTGTCGATGCCCGGAAATTGATAGGCAATGTCTTCTAATCGATGCAGCCGTTTAATGTATTCTTCTACTGCTTCAATGCGCGCTCCCGGACGTGATGCAGAGATGGCGTCTGCCGGCGCACATAGGCGTCCTTCCAGAGTCATCGGCTCCATTTCATTGTGATGACCGCCAATTCCCGTTGCAACTTCGGGACTCTCTCCATATTTTAACGCGAGATCATGGCCAATGACGGCGTGGGTTCCTTCCACTTCGTGGGAGACGGCTTTTCCCATATCATGCAACAAGCCGATCCGCCTGGCCATGGCGGCGTCTAAGTGCAGCTCGGCTGCCATCAGCCCCATGAGATGGCTGACTTCCAACGAGTGTTTCAACACATCCTGCCCATAACTCGAACGAAATTTGAGCTTTCCCAATAACATAATCAACTCGGGATGAAGATCCGTTTGGCCGGCGCAAAGAGCGGCCTCTTCACCATAGTCTTTCACTTTGTTTTTTATCGTTTCTTTGGACTTTTCCACGACTTCTTCGATACGGTAGGGGTGGATCCTGCCGTCCATCACGAGTTCGGTAAGAGCGAATTTTGCGACATGCAAACGGATCGGATCGAATCCGGAAAGGACAATGGCCCCCGGGGTATCATCAATCATGACATTGACACCTGTTGCACGCTCAAAAGTGCGAATGTTTCGCCCGTCGCGGCCAATGATGCGTCCTTTCATGTTCTCGCTAGGTAAAGCGACGGTGTGCACAGTCACGTCGGAAACACAAGATGCGGCCATTCGCTGAATGGCTGCCACAATGATTTTTCTCGCCTCTTTTCCGGCACTCTCTTCTGCTTCTGCTTTGAAGCGTCGGATGAATCGGGCCGTGTCCGCTTTGATCTCTTCGGTAAATTCCTTGATGAGAAGCTTTTTCGCTTCTTTTGCCGTTAAGCCTGAAGCACGTTCAAGTTCATCAATGAACTGCTGATGACTCGCACGGCACTCTTCTTGTTTCACATGCAATTGCTGTTGCTGCGACAGAAGTTCCTGTTCTTTTATGTCGATCTGTTCGAGTTTTTTTTCGATTACCTGGATGCGGGCTTCGAGGTTTTCTTCTTTCTGTTTTAACTGTTTTTCCTCTTGAAGGATGCTTTGCTGTGCAGAGCGGCGCATCTCTTCGAGCGTTTGATGCTGGTCCAGCCGTTGTTTTTTCAGTTCAAGTTCGGTTGTCAGGTGCAGCTTTTCTGCATCCCGCTCGCCTTCTCGTATGATTTTGGCGGCAATGCTTTGATAATTGCCCACTTTTTTTTGGTGGGCTAGCCGGAAACACAACACTCCCAATCCTAACCCGACGAAAAAAACGAGGAGTTCTGTTCCGGCATTGATCATTTCTTCTCCGGACTTTCGGGATTGTTCCCTAGGGAGGAGTCTTCAACATCCTCACTTCCCGATACAGGTTTAATGGACACCTTCTCAACGCGCCGTTCATCAGAACTTAAAACCTCTAATTTAAACTCTTCTTTATGGATGATAAATCCCTTGGATGGGATGGATCCGGCACAGTGAAACACATACCCTCCAATGGTATCGTAGTCTCCCTCTTGAGGAATTTTAATTCCCAATTGCTGCTCGGCATCAAGGATGCTCATGCGCGCATCGACAATCCATGCTCCATCGTGCTGAGCCGAGAAAAGCTCCTCTTCTTCGTCGTATTCATCTTCAATCTCGCCGACAATTTCTTCTAAAATATCCTCGATCGTGACGACTCCTTCCGTCCCCCCATACTCGTCGACGACGATGGCAAGGTGAACCTGCTTCTTTTTAAACTCTAAGAGAAGGTTGGAGATCTTCTTTGTCTCCGGAGTATAAAGGACATTTTTTTGGATGGTTTCGATGGGTGCTTCAAGGATCGATGGATCATTATTCTGTTCCGCATATTTCATCAATTGGTTGAGGATGTCCTTGTACATCAAAACACCGACAACATTATCCACAGTGTCTCGATAGACGGGAATGCGGCTATACCCTTTTTCTTTAATCAATCCCGCCGCTTCCTTGATTGAGGTATCGACAGCAAGGCTAAACACATCGACGCGAGGGACCATGACTTCTCTTGCGATCCTATCTTTAAACCGAAGAACGGATTCAATCAACTTTTTTTCATGGAGATTGAAGTCAGCACTCAACCGGGTGTTTTGGATCATTTCCAAGAGTTCTTGCTGTGTTTGCGAGAGCGGGGCGTCCAAAGAAAGAGCACGATAGCGGGAACGAGAGAGCTTGATGATAAGATAGGTCCAGGGAAAGGCAATTAATAGCAAACAAGAAGCGATCGGCGTGCAAAAACGTAAAACTGTTTCGGGAAACTTGGCGCTTAATAGCCGGGGAAGATATTCTCCAAAAATAAAGAAAATAAAAATCACCGCAGCAACGCTAAGGACAATCCAGAGAGAGTTAAAATCATATAACGGCGCATCCTCGATGGGAAGGGCTTGTTGTTCGAAGAGGGGGGTATGGAAAAGAAAGAGCAAGGTCGTAAAGGCAAAGAAAAACCGCGTCAGAGTCAAGGCAGACAACGATCCTAAAAGAAGTCCTTCGTATTCGTATCTCGGGAAAAAAAAATGATGAAGCCGGCGATAGAAAAAATGCATTACAGGAGCTTCTAATTTGATGTCCTGCCGGCGGAGTCGGCGAAGCGCTGCGGTAAAGGCATTGACAATCGCTGTTGCGGCGAGAAAAAGTAAAAGTAGAATAAATAAAGTGGTCAAAGACAAAATTCCTCCCTATAGCTTATGACGGCTTTTTGAGTAAAAGATTGCGTTGCATCAGCTGTTTCATGTAGCGGTCTTCTGCCCGCCGCATTTCTGCTTCTCGAGGTCCCTGATCATCATACCCAAGCAAATGCAGCAGGCTGTGCACAAGATAGCGTGTGATCTCTTCATAGGGGTCCTCATGGTTCTCGTTGGCATATTCAAGGGCAACTTTAGGGCAAATGAATGCGTCGCCTAAGACACAATACCCCTCTTCGTTGGGAGAATCGATGGGAAAAGAGAGGCAGTCGGTAGGCGAGGCATCGTTAAAAAAGCGTTGATGTAAGCTGGAAATTTGCTGAATGCCGACAAAATGAACGGCGACTTCATCGCAACCTCCGCCTTCACCGGTGATGACTTGTTGAACAATCGCTCGGACTTGCTCTGTTGCAATGGTTAAATCGTGTTGTTGATCAAAGATGTGAACGTTCACCGATAAGGACAGGTCATATTGAAACAAAATCTGTATAACAAATTTGCGATTTTATACCCAAACAAATTCAAGAATCGAGCTTTGGCGCAGCCGAAATCCCAATTCTTGAATTTGTTTGGGTAGTAGGTAATCAAAAAACAGACGATTAGGCCACAGGGGTCTTGGGCAGGCCGGTGACCCTCTTGTTGTCTTTTTCGTTCCAACGTCCCATTTGCTTGAGTTTTTCAACTCTTTCAAATCTCTTGAGAACGTTTCGTTTTTTGGCGACTTTATTTCCTTTTCCAAAACTGGGATGTTTAGACATGGCAGGTACCTCTATTTAATCTTTGGAATAAAACAACTAACAGCAATCCCGCTGCTGACTGCGTTGGCATGTTCTTTGAATCCCAAAGAAAGATTGTCTTTTTTTGGCCCTGTTTTCTTCGATGGCGGACGATGTTTTCGCGGACTGCGATTGCGTCTTTGCTCTTGCTTGCTTTGACGTACCATAGTGTGTTCTCCTTTTTTATCCCAAAACTCCTATCATTATACTCTTTAGCGATTAAATCTTCAACCCCGGACCCAAGATTGACGATACCCTCTTAGAGGTCTGCATGTTGCATGTATGCTTGCAATGTTTTGGTATCTGACAAGAGACCTTCAACCTCGTGAGGAATTTTAATCACCTTGCTGACTTTCTCATCCCATAGCTGCTTGGTAAGATAAGAAAAATGGAATTGATCTCCCGTATCGCTCAGGCAGACGATTTCTTTTTCACTCAGGTTCGGAGGTTGTGTCACTGTGATGATGCGCTGACGTTTTGAGATCTGATCGAAAAAGCTCAGATGCCCCCAAATTTTTTCATCAGCATCCTTTGCATCTTCACTTTTGAAAACCTTAACCCCTTTAGCGACAGTTTTTTCTCTTTCGTCTTCATTAGGGGACCCAATTCTAAGGAAGTATGCTGAATTGCCAACATCAAGATTTACGCCCATGAGATCCTCCAAAACATTAAAATTTACTAATGTATATCTTTAATCATTTTATTATTCAATCTTCCAACAAAGATAGCCTCTTCTAAAGGCTTTCCGTCGATAGTATCGATATCCATAGTCTTCAAAATGGAGATGACAGCTTCTTTCTCCTTCTCAGTTTGGACTACAGCTCCATAGATATATTCCGTTCCAATCACATCTTCAAACATCACCTCAGCTGTCGGAAGAGTTGCATTTTTGCCTCTTTGTTCTTTACAGCGGAAGTTCCGCGGTTTTTTGCGGCAAAATCTTTCTTAAATCACTAACAATGAATTTGATAATCGTGTTTTTTTTGGGAAAATGCGTGTCCACTAATTTTTTATTCAAATTTTCATAAAAATATC
>JBAUVX010000132.1:0-12085 GCA_049583465.1 Waddliaceae bacterium
CCTTTCTCTCTGTGCTCTCTGTGTCTCTGTGTTTTACACTAACAACCATGCTTTAAATGAGTGGTGAAACTAGTACCTGCGCATTATCAACCGAAATCGCAAAATCGCAATTCGCCCATGGCGTTAAAGTAGTCGCTTTGAAGGAATCAAGAATAAATTAAAATTTATTTTCTAATGTCATGTGCCCTGGAAGCGAGGTGAATTTGCTTCCATTTAATACGTTTCTTTGCCTATCATTAACCCCCGGGGTTGCAGCTCATTTCGGATAGCGGTTTTTTTTAGGTGCTCGGATGCGATCCGCAAATCGAACGGCAAGGGAAACCCAAAGTATCAAAAAAGGTTCGCAGTGCCTCGCTTGCTTCGCAGCGATTGAATCGAAGTCAGAGCGGCTGCAGTCGAACACATTAGCACGCAATGCGATCGTTAAACCATTTTTTTGGGGTGTTTCAGCTGATCATGACGGCTTACTCGGCAACAGCTTCAGCAGCGGCGGGAGCCGCACCTCCTATCTACGAGTATGGACCCGTTCAATTAGAGGTTGCCCGGCATCCGCTGTCCTCTAGGGCTGTCGATATAGACCTGCAACAGCCTCGCCCCCTTCATGAGCTGGATGAAACGGTCTTTTCCGCACTTTGGAAAACCAGACGCGCTGCTGAAAACCACTTTCGAAAAGCCGGCTACGACAATTTTCTTTGCTACGCAAAATTGAAGAATGATGAACCCCCTAAATGGCAAGTCGTCCCGTACTCCTCCTCCTTGCCTTGGTATTTGGATAACGCACTATGTCGAAAAATATATAGCATCGTGATGCAAGCTCAAGTACTATGGCGGACCATGTTCCCGGTTCATCAATCCGAGGAGGCACGGCGAGAAGAAAAACGGGAATTTTGGCATTCCCTATCCGACGAAACCGAGAGAAGCGGGGGAGCAAAAAGGGGGAGTGGAGCACTGACTCAAAAAAACGTTATCCGGCGGCAGATTGTCTACCCCGATTCACTATCCAGCGACGATAACGGCATCCTCGTTCTTTGCAATTACGCTCCCGTACGAACCGGAGAGAAGCCCTGGCATTATCTCCTGATTCCCAATCCCGATCGCCCGGCAAAGGATTTTAGCGAACTGGACGAGCAGGAATATATCAAGGTCATGCGGCATGCGCAAGGGATCGCGATGTGGGCAAAACAGCATTTTGGAGAAGAGGCCTCTGTCCATTTGTATGATAAAACCGGTAAAATTGCAGGACAAACAGAGCCCGTCTATCATGCACATGCCATTATCACACAAAATGATCCTGAAGAGGGGTGGGGAAAAGCTTCCATGTTGTTTAGGTTGTTCTTCCTTCCCAGCCGCAAGCTGCCTCCGGATGAGCTGGCACAAACAGTCGCCGACTCCAAGGAGGCCATAGGCGCATTCTTGTCACAACGACGCTTCTATCCCGAAACAAATTTTTAAGCCTGTTCCAACGTTTAAATTAACTTAATATTCCATGGATTTTATTCTATCTTAGTATTATTCTATTTTCTTAATTCGACTCTGAACTTTTACGCTCAATCAAAATGACAAAAAACCACCTTTATTGGATCAATGTTACTCTTGGAGGGGTAGCCATGATTCTCATGAGCTTTGCCGCAGGGCTCCACTTCACTCGATCAGAGAAAATCTCCATGACCGAGATGATTCCGAAACAAACAGAATTACCTCGGGGCAGCTTCGTCAGAAACAAAGAGGATTATTCGGCCATCGGCCCCCCCTTTTTATATCTTGACTTCACACCCTTGTCCCTGCAACTGCCCGATCTTCGCAACTGTCTTGTCTACTATGGAAGGAACGAGAGGCCCGATGCCGATCCCGAGCAATCTGCATTGCATTTCGCCTTTTCCGGATCCAAGGATGCGGTCTCTATTTTGCCGAATCAGCCTCTTTATCTCGTGTACGACAATGCACAACCGAGAACCAAGTACCTGTTCAGCCCCGATAACCGGGACACATCTCTTTGGATAGAGAGCAGTGCTGAAGAGAAAGAGGCCTCTGTTCAAGTGGCGATGAAAAATGAGGCGGGAGAGACCATCCGTGAACCGGAACAGCATGCACACATTAAGCTTAAAGCCAAAGAAATCGCTCGATACGGGGGTGAAAAATGGGAATTGGGAAAATGGAGAGTAGACGGGACGCTGTTTGCTCGCCAACGAGCAAGATGGTATGGCCAAGATCTCTTTTTAGACGAACACGGAGGAGAGGAATGGGAAAAGTCAAGAGGTAAGGAACGGATTGATTTTGCCGACGGCGACCATCACTATTCCATGTATTTAGCTGCCGGGGATTGTGCAGCCTGGGCAGGCAATCGGTGGAAGGAAATCGAACCGGGAGAAAAATCACGTCAGTATCCGCTGTTAGTGGTTTCAAAAGTTGATGAGCGGCTGATGAAAATGGAACTTTGGGATGTTCGAGGGAAAGTGAGAATCCCCCTAAACCTCATCAAATCAACGGAAACCTCCACAACGAGGCAAAATATGAACATGGCCTTTAAATTTGTTGGAGCGAGGACAAAATCGCAGCTCACGTTTGAAGTCAACAACGAAAGACTCTTGCTTTGCCCAAAAGATTGGCTGCTGTTGCTCGATGGTCAATGGAACAAATTAACCACCCCGGAGGAGATTGATGATTATGTCAATAGAAACAAAGTAGGCCCTTTATTGGTTTTCAACGATGTGGCGACTGATGAAGAGGGACGCCAGGTGTTAAGGGCAACACACTACAGTCCCGCGAGAACAGAGGTGAGGGTGGTCGAGATTCCTCTGCAGCAAACATCGAAAGCTAAACCCCTTCAACATCATTCCCAAATCAAAAAGGCAGCATCGATTGAAGATGAAGATGACGACGACGAAGATGAAGAGGATGACGACGACGACGACGACGACCCGCCGTTTGCCTATGCCGATCAAGGAATGGAAGAAGTTAAAAAATACAAAGATTACCTGGGAAAATTTCATAAAAGAGAAAAACGACGGTAAATAAAAATGTTTAAGGCAAATCAAACAATTCTCATCGCAATGGCTTTTTTCGGTGTTTTCACTCCACTGTTTTCACAGACTATCGCAGAAAAGAAAGCGGGCATCGGATTAGGTGTTAGTGAATTGAGCCCCGAAATGCAGCAATTTTTAGCCGAAATCAACAACGAACTGGCCGCAAGGCAAGAACAACTGAAATTGCTGCAAAGCCGGGTCATGCAGCTCTATCAATGCGGAGCTCCCATCTCTTGTTATCAAGAGCTTCTATGCCATATCAACGAAGAGAAAGAGAACATGAAGATTCTCCAAGAGAGTTGGCGGGAAATGGTCGTACAACAGGGGGTGGAAGAGGAGGTATACGCTCTGTGGCATCAGCCTGAGACAACTTTAGAGCAGCTCGTCATTGATTATGGTTCTTTAGACTATGTGTATCTCATCTCTCCCGAAATTGCCGATATTTCTTTAAGTGTCAGCTCTAATATCCCCATCCCCCGCGCTTCTTGGGGCGAAATGCTCGAGCAGATTCTCCTGCAAAACGGTGTAGGGATAAAGGTTCTCAACCCCTATTTGCGGCAGCTTTATTTGATCCAAGAAGATCTATCCAATCTTAAACTGATCACCAGCGACCCTTGTGATCTGGAAGCCTTTCCGGATAATGCCCGCGTGAGCTTTGTTCTCACACCGGAGGCTATGGAAATTCGACGTATTTGGTACTTCTTGGAAAAATTCGTCAACCCGCATACGACAGTATTGGAGAGAATCGGAAGGACGATACTCATCGTTGGCGAAGTGACGGCTGTCAAGGATTTGTTGAAAATTTACCGTTTTGTCTCGGCTCATAAGCGGGATTTGGAGTATAAAGCTGTTCCCCTATTCCGGGTTGATGCTGAGGAAATGGCAAAGGTGTTGTCGGCAATTTTCGAGCAATTTGTCGAAGACGTTGATATCGAAACCACAGTCCCCTTTAACGATAGATCCCCCGCCGTCTACCCTCCAAGGGCAAGACAGGAAAGAGAAATCAACGCTCTTCATGTGATCGCCCTTCCAAAAATTGCACAAGCTGTCTTCTTAATCGGGACAAGAGAAGAGATCGACAAAGCTGAACAGATCATTTGCGAATTGGAAAATCAAGTCGGACAGGCGAGGGATCGAACGATTTTTTGGTATCATGTCAAACACTCCGATCCGGAAGAGATTGCCCAAGTTTTAGAGAAAATTTACTTTATGATGGTCCAAAACCGAATCAGCTACGATGATCTCAGGCAGCTAATAGGGGAACAAGCTGAACAGCAAATCGAAGACCGGCTGGTAGAGGCCCCATGCCCTCCTGCTCAACCTGTGTGTCCCTGGCCATTTACCTCCTTCCCCGCTTCCCGATGCGACCCCACGAGGGTTTTTCAACCTCCCTTTTATCAACAAGGGGGGTATCTTGTCGACCCCGCCCCCATTGTTCCCGGGATTCCCGAACAAAGAGAATACAATAGAGGACGGGACAACTTCATCGTCGAACCAAAAACGGGATCTCTTGTCATGGTGGTCGAAACGGATCTCGTCCCCAAGCTAAAAGAGATCCTTGGAAAACTCGATGTTCCCAAAAAAATGGTAAAAATTGATGTGTTATTGTTCGAAAAAAGGATGAGGCGAACGAACAGCTATGGACTCAATCTCTTAAAAATCGGCACTAACGCCTCTCAAAAAAATATCAGTTCTGTTTGCTGGAATGATATCGGCCTCATCGATTGCAGGGAAACCAGGCCATGCAACAGGGGAATTTTAGAGTTTTTCTTCAGCAGAAAAAAATCATCGAGCGGTATTCCCGCTTTTGACTTTGCCTACAAATTTCTCATGACGCAGGATGATGTGACGATCAATGCGACCCCCTCTGTGGTGACGTTGAATCAAACGCCTGCTATCATTGCCATTCTGGAAGAAATTTCGATCAAAACAGGGGTCTTTCTCACCACAGAGACAACGCCTGCCGTGACCCCGCAAGATGCGTTCACCCGAGCCCAGTATGGGATCACCATTGAGGTCATCCCCACGATCCACATGGCTGACGAAGAGAGCTTCTTTGAAGATCCGCAAGACTATGTCACGCTAAAGTCGGATATCACCTTTGACACGTTTGTCCCCTCTCCGAACCAGCAGCCGGATGTAACGAGGCGGCATATTACCAACGAGACCCGCATTCCCGATGGGCAGACGGTCATTATCGGGGGACTCCGTCGAAAAACCGCTCGAGATAACAGGGAGTCCGTCCCCTTTCTCGGAGAGATTCCCGGCATTGGCAAGCTATTTCGGATCACCTCTCTAGAAAGCGACCAAACGGAAATGATCGTCTTTCTCACCCCCACAATCATTTCTGAACCGGAAGAAGATTTTAGGAAAATTCGACACCAAGAGCTGTGCAAGCGGCCCGGCGACCTTCCCGCCTTTCTCTATAAACTCAACGAAGCGTTGGAAAGAGAAAAAAATCGTCTATTCCAAGGGTTTATGACGATTCTCTTTGGCCCGCCAAGGCCTCGGTTTATCTGTGAAGAGGGAGAATATGATGGAAGGTGAGCAGTCAGTGGAGGAATTAGCCCGCCAAGGGATATTGGGGGGTGATGAGATCAATCGCTCGTTAGCAGAAAAGTTGGGCATGCTCCTGTATATCGACCTCACGGGATTTCATCTGCCCAGAGAATTTTTTAAAAAAATTCCTTATGCCTTCGTGAAAAAACATGTCCTCCTTCCGATTAAAATCGAAGACGACGCCCTCCTCGTCGCTGTAGCCGATCCCTTAAACCTGGAACCGCTCGAAGAACTCCGCTTGATGCTCGATAGGGAAACGCGCCCCGTCTACAGCCCAAAAGAGGCCATCCTGTTGGCAATTAGCGAATGCTATGATCATGAAACCGGTGCCGCCTCAGAGCTCATCGCCAAGTTGGGGAAAAAAGGGGAGGAGGGGAAAGAAGGCGATGTCGAGGTCTACGATCTTCTCGACCTGTCCAAAGAACAAGCTCCGATGATCAAACTCCTCAATTTAATTGTCACCGAAGCGATTCAACAAGGAGCTTCTGATATTCATTTCGAACCTCATGACGTAGGGCTGAGAGTCAGATACCGCATTGACGGAGTTTTGCAGCATCGCCACTCTCCTTCTCAAGAGTTTCAAGCCCAGCTCATTACACGGATCAAGGTGATGGCAAAAATGGATATTGCCGAACACCGCCTTCCGCAAGACGGGAGAATCAAACTGCGGATGGGGAGGCGGGAGATCGATTTTCGCGTGAGCAGCGTCCCCGTCTCCGGAGGGGAGCGGGTTGTTCTTCGTATTCTCGATAAAGGAAGCGTCATCCTCGGCCTTGACAAGATCGGCATGCTTCCGCACGTTTTCACTCAATTTCGACGTTTGATCTCCCTCCCGGAAGGAATTATTCTCGTGACCGGCCCGACAGGCAGCGGGAAGACAACGTCGCTATATAGTGCGATTTGCGAAATCTATCATGAAGAGACGAATATCATGACCATCGAGGATCCGGTCGAATACAACCTCAAAGGGATTGCGCAAATCGGGGTCAAGCCAAAAATTAAACTTGACTTCGCCGCGGGCCTCCGCACAATTCTAAGGCAAGATCCCGATATCATCATGATCGGCGAGATCCGCGATCGGGAAACGGCAGACATCGCCATCCAGGCAGCCTTAACGGGGCATCTTGTCCTGAGTACTCTCCACACCAATGACGCGCCTTCCGCTATCACCCGTTTGGTGGATATGGGAATCGAACCTTTTCTTTTGTCTTCAACAATTGTCGGAGTCCTTGCGCAACGGCTTGTCCGAAGAATTTGCCCAAACTGCCGGGCACCTTATCATCCCGCCGATCAAGAACTGCGCAATATCGGCTTGAAAAGAGAAGAATTGAATAATAGCCAACTGTTTTCGGGCAAAGGATGTTCGACCTGTTTTGGCTCGGGGTATCGAGGGCGGCATGGCCTTTATGAGTTGATGGTGGTCGGCAATGCAATCAAAAAACAGATCGCCGCAAGCCCCGACGCGACGGTGATGCGGCACGTTGCTCTCGAACAGGGAATGACAAGCTTGCTGCATAATGGAGCGATGATCGCGGCGCAAGGGATCACCACGGTAGAGGAAGTGCTTCGAGTGAGCCGAGGGGTGGAGTAGAACAATGCCGTTGTATCGCTATCAAGCCTTTGACAGGAAGAGCAAAAAACTCTCGGGTTTAATTGATGCCCATCATGAGCAAGAGGCAAAAACCAAACTGCGCAGCCAAGGAGTTTTGGTCGTTAAACTTACCCTCAAAAAAGGGAGTCTTTCGAAAGAAAACTTGAAAGGGGATAAGCTGCTTACCTTTACGATACAGCTATCGCAATTAGTCAATGCAGGGGTGCCTGTTTTTGAAAGTCTCATCGCCTTGGAGGAACAGTATCGGCAAGAGTCCTTTCATCGGGTGATTCTTAGCCTCTGCGAGCAGGTTAAAGCCGGAACCCCCCTTTCCGAGGCCATGAGGCATTTCCCCAATACCTTTGATCGCTTGTATTGTTCGATGACAAAAGCGGGAGAGTCGGCAGGAGCATTGGACCTGGTTCTCGAAAGACTAAGTGTTCTGCTAACAAAACAAAATAAGATGAAAAAAGAGATCTTTACTGCAATGATCTACCCCTCCATCCTCGCGGGATTTTCCCTTCTGGTCATTATTCTTTTGTTAGGATTTGTCGTCCCGTCAATCGAGGGCATTTTTGCCGATAAGTCGCTAAACACATTTACCCGGCTTGTGATCAATACGAGCCATTTCTTCCGTGATTATTGGTGGAGTCTTCCCCCGGCAATAGGAGGGGTTGCGGTGTGGCTGATCACGAAGTTCCGCACTTCCCAAGGTAGAATTTGGCTGGAAAGGCGGCTGATGCGTCTTCCCTTGATTCGCACACTCTTGATCCAAGCGGCAGTGGCACGTTTTTGCCGAACCATGGGGACCCTTCAAAGAGGAGGATTGACGATGATCGAATCGCTGAGAATTTCGCGCGAGGTGATGAAAAATGCCACATTGGAAGAGGACGTGGCCGGTGCGGAAAAGCGCATTATAGAAGGAAGTTCTTTGAGTGCCGAATTTGCTCGTTCCCGTTGGATTCCCCATATCGTTCCCCGCATGCTAGCCGTAGGGGAGGACTCGGGGACCCTTGTGGCGATGTTGGAAAAACTGGCAGACATGTATGAAGAAAATCTTGAAAAAACCTTAAACCGCGTGATGGCTCTATCGCAGCCGGTCATTCTCATCGTCATGGGAACTGTGATTGGCACGGTGTTAATGGCAATTTTATTGCCACTGACAGATATGAGTTCATTTGCATTATGAACCATTAACGATGTGAATTTTCCGAGGAGATTGGGTGTGTCTCCCAATGGGTTTACCCCATTTTCCCAAGATCCCGAAAAGGCACATCGTTAATGGCTCGTTAAAAAAGGAGGTAAAACAATGAAAATGATTAACGTAAAAAGACGTTTCGTGACGTTGATTGAAATGATGATCGTCATGTTTCTTATTGCTTTGATTACAGGAGTCATCGCCTGGAATTATCGAGGAACTCTCAATGAGGGCAAGGCGTTTAAAACCCAAGCGGGAATAAAACGCTTAGAAAACATCTTGGATCTGGCAGCATCGGACAATGCCAATCTTTACAATGATATCGAATCTAACTGGCAGCAGATCGTGAGAAGCTCTCCGCTTGTGCAAAACGCTAATGCTTTGATTAAAGATGGATGGGGGCAAGAGTACACGGTGACAGTGGAAAACGACACCATTCAGGTTCGCTCACATCGATTTAGCGAGTATGTGAGATCGAACCCGACGATGTTTTCCGATGAAGGGTAACCTCTCGGTTTTTTTACCCGCCCTCCTCCGACGCCGCTGCTTGACATTGATCGAGCTGCTCATTGTCATCTCCATTCTCGTCCTCGTCGGAGGGGTGATCGGCATCAACACCAGCAAGGCCTTAAAAGAGCAGCGCTTTCGGACGGAAGTCGACCTCATGGTGGACGCCCTTCGGCTTGCTCAGGATGTGATGTTGATTGGCGGAACCGACGTTCGCCTTAACATAAAAAACAGGGAGCAAAAAAAAGGAATCGAATACGGCCTAGCCGTTTCGGATAAGATGCCCAAAGAATGGGATCGTCTGATTAACGGCTCTAAAAAAAGGCTAAAGGCCATTCACTCCGCGCAATTTTTAGAACAAGGGCCCTTTCCACCCCCTGAAGAGGGCCTTGAGATCAGATTTTTCTCTGAGGGATCGATGATGAGCAAGGGGGTGTTGCGCGTATCGACCCATGAAAAGGCTTTTGTCCCCGGAGCGCTCAATAGGGCAATATGCCTGCGCGGGTATCCCCATGCCATTACCAGTGTTCCTGAAGAAAACGAGCAGTGGGTAACCTGTGAAGAGGAGGGCGAAGCAGATTTTCTTAACCGTCTGACTAAAGACACTGTCCAAGAAATTTCCGCAGACCTTGCCCGGGAAGAACAACACCAATTAACCCCTCATCATGATGAAGAAAAAAACGAAAATCAAGATCATCCGAAAACGGCACATTCTCCTTCTTGAGGTCCTCATCGCCTTTGCGTTGATTGTCATGTGCATCCTTCCCTTGCTCTCTCCCCATGCGTTTATTCTCAAAACACAGCGGACGCTGATCAACGAAGTGGAATTGGATCATCAGGTCAACCTCCTTTATGCCGGGATTGTCGAAAAGCTATATTGGAATGAAATTTCTTGGGATGCCATTGTTAACCAAACGGAGTTTCCTCTCGAGACAACACTCCCCTATCGAGGGACTTGGCGCTTTGGAGAACCCAAAAGAAAAAAACCGAATGATGAAGCTCCCTACACTCTCTATGTGTTCCCTCTCGACATGACCTTTGTGTCTACCCACACCAAAAAAACAAAGACCCTCGAATACCACTATGAGCTCTTTATCATCCGCGATCTTGCAGAAGGGGTCTTGCCGAAAGAAGAAGAAGACACTCCTGCAGAAGAGGGAGAGGAAGCAGCCTCTGATAAAGAGGGGGAGGCCTGACAATGCCATACGTTTACCTTCAGCGCCGCTGCATGACCCTTCTTGAGCTTGTCATTTCCATGACATTGACGATTGCGATCCTCACTACTCTCAGCTATTTTTATCTCCAAGTGAATCAAATGAGCCGAGAAATGGACCGCATGCAAAACGAGAGCTTTGAGAGACGTCATGTTGAACACCGTCTCGCGACGATTCTTCCGCAGACCGTCTCTTCCAAAAGTCATCATAAAGATTTTCACTTTTTTTCATGTGTCGATTCCAACGATCTCTTTAAGCCGGGAAGCCAAAGCTTACTGTTTACTTTCGACAATCAAGTGCAATTGAATAAGGAAATGTCCGGCCGCGTGATCGGGCGATTGTACCTCGATAAAAAGAGAAATTTTACTCTTGCGATGTGGCCTTCGGAAAAGAGGTGGAAAAATGAAAACCCGCCGATCCGCCGGGAAATCCTCATGGAAAATATCGACACATTGAAATTTTCCTTTTTCGCCCCTCCAAGCAAGGGAAAAACCTTTCGGGAACAGCAGAAAGAAAATGTGAAAAAAGACATGGAGCGGCTGCCCGATTCCGTGCGCGAAAACCGCAGCTGGGAAACCGAATGGAAGCCGGAGTATCATCAACTCCCCGCGATTGTGAAAATCACCCTCGCACGTCGGAAAGGAAAGGAAGAGCAGACGTGGGATTTTGCCTTTCCTTTACCTCATGCTTTACACCCGATCATTTACGATAATTAGCTATGAATGTGTTGTTTTTTGTTATGTCGCTCTTAATGCTCCTGACGCTCATTACCTACGGCCGCTTGGAGAGCTTTCGCGGCTTTGGCTTTGTTCAAAAGCAGTTCGAGGAGTACATGAAAAACAAAGAGCGGCAATACGTGAACAAAGAGGCAATCAAAAGATATGAGAACACCCCGGCAACGCGACGGGAAAAAAAGGAAAAAGAGGAGAACGAGAGGCAGTCAGCGAGCAGCAAGTTAAGCTTTCGCCTATTGATTGACAAGAAGGAACGAGAGGCTTATCCGGATAAGCTCGATCCTCATCGAACTCTTGCGAAACGGCTCATTGCCGTTTTGTACGGCAATCAACCCTTTTACAAAAAATTGGAGGAGAAGCGTCCGGCCTTTGTCGACGAAATTTTCGACAGGATCATGCTGGAAACAGAAAACCAAATCAAAGAACTGGCAAATATCGAATTTGCCGACCTGGAGCTCAATGAGGCTTTCACCAACATGTTAAAAGGACAAGAAGCGAAAGCGGCAGAGAAGGACAAGCAGATCGTTCGGGGCAATGAGGGCTATCCTCCCCTAATAAATTTTATCACCCTTCAGCCGAAAAAGCTCGTTATTCGCGTCTATCTGGCTTCAGAACCTCTTCTGATGGCCATTTATGGGAATCATGATGCTGTCAATGAGATTTTAACGACGAGAAACCGCCTCTATCATGAGGTTAAGGTTAGAAAGGCAATGACAGTACAGGAAGCCCAAGAGGAACTCACCGGTCTTTGCGGACGATTTGCCACCGATATCCCCAAGTCGATGCTTAACTTCAGCGTTTCAAACACTAATCCTAAAGGGTATTAAAGCCCAAGTTCCGATTTTTTGCGCGGGCGATTTTATGTTCCAGTTTTTTCATACGTTTTCCGGATTTTTGAATCTTTCTATAGAGAGAAAAATAGGCTACTTTCATAATTTCGTCACAGGAGGCGGCCGAGCGAAAAGGCGGAGATGTGAAAAAATCGAGGGCGAGGCAATAGTGGGGACCCTATTGACGAGGAGCAATTTTGGACAGATGCCCTTTGTAGCCGGCCGACTCCCTGACGAAATTATGAAAGTAGCCGAAAATAAGCCAAACTCGGGTAATTACCATCCATACTCTTTAAAAAAATCTAAGTAACCCCATGGGCGAATTGTTAATGCGTTATGAGACCTTCAAACTGTAAAGGCTCGTTGCCTAATTCCATATTCAGTTTGACACACACCGTATGAGCTAGCAATTTTCTCCAAAATCGAGAA
>JBAUVX010000133.1:0-5690 GCA_049583465.1 Waddliaceae bacterium
TTTCTCTCTGTGCTCTCTGTGTCTCTGTGTTTTACACTAACAACCATGCTTTAAATGAGTGGTGAAACTAGTACCCGCGCATTATCAACCGAAATCGCAAAATCGCAATTCGCCCATGGCGTTTCTTGATAAAAAGCCTCGCCAGCCTGTCCATCTTCCTCATGGGTCATACAAACTCCTTGCATTTATATGCGTAATATTAGTCAATGACTTATTAAATTTTAGCAAAGTTTTTAAAACCTAGGGCCGGCTATAGGATGGTAGGATGCTTTTTCTTTCAATGGTACGACCGGAACACGTTCAAGATGCTCATGGTGAGTCAGTTGCAATGGAGTTGCGGCTGGATTTGTTTCAAAATCTTGATTTAGAGTATGTGAAAAGCTTTCTGCAAAGAGCCTCCTGTCCCGTCATGCTGACCCTTCGCAAAACCTCCCACGGAGGAAAATTCAAAGGAACCGAGTTGGAAAGAGAGGCCCTGATTAAACGGCTTTTAACGCTCAATCCCCCTTTTTTCGATCTGGAATACGACATGAATCCAAAATTCCTTCGTGAAACACTGAAAAGCCATCCGAAGACGAAGTTCGTCCTCTCCTATCATCATTTTCAAGAGACTCCGACTGATCCGGATGAGATTTACCGATCGATGCAAAAATATCCGGCCTTTTGCTATAAGATCGCAGCGATGGCCAATTCCACAAACGATGCACTGAAGTTGCTTCTGTTTGTGAGAAAACACCCCCAAGCAAGCGCGATTTGCATGGGAGAAAAGGGAGGGTTTGCCAGAGTTCTCGGGCCGATTGCCGGGAATCTTATCGATTATGCAAGCATCGATTCAAAAGAGCAGACCGGGCCGGGGCAATTGACTGAACACGAACTCATCGATGTTTACCATTTTCCTTCTTTGAACAAGAATACCTCCATTTATGGCCTCATCGGAGATCCGGTTGAAAACAGTCCGGGACATCTCTATCACAATGCTGCGTTTCGAAACATTCACCTTAATGCCGTTTATGTGAAAATGGCAGTCAAAGCAAACGAATTGGCAGATTTTATTTCTCTAGCCAAAGAGTTGGGCATTCGGGGGGTCAGTGTGACAATTCCTCTTAAGGAAGCGGTTTTGCCTTTTGTCGATGAAGTCGATGAAACTGCAAAACGAATCGGGGCAGTCAATACCCTTCTCTTTGCTGAGGGAAGAATCAAAGGGACGAATACCGATGGGATAGGAGCTCTCGATGCGATCGAAAAAAAGATCTCTGTTCAAGGAAAGAAGATGGTCCTTCTCGGAGCAGGGGGAGCTGCTCGCAGCATCGCTTTTGAAGCTAAAGCGAGGGGAGCTGATGTTTTGGCTTTGAATAGAACTGTTGAACGGGCAAAAAAGCTCGCAACGGACATCGGATGTGAAGGAGGAGGGCTAAATGAGGTCCCTGACCATTATGATATTCTCGTTAACTGTTCGCCCGATCCCATGCCAATCGATCCCAAAAAGATTCAGCCAACAACAGTCGTCATGGATAGTGTGTATCATCCACGGGAAACTCCCTTTCTTAAAGAGGCTTCCTCAAGGCATTGCCGGATTGTGTATGGAGAGGAAATGTTCTTGAATCAAGCGGCAAGACAAACTGCCTTTTGGATGGGGCCATGAAAAAAATTCTCATTCATCCTGCAACAACTCCTTTTGCTACTGAAGTGTATTTTGGTGAGGATCTTCTCGTTGGTCCGGCTGTGGAATTTCTCGCTCGGGTAAAAGGGAAGGCGGCTATCGTAGCCGACTCTGTTGTCAAAGACTTGTATGCAGAGGATCTTGCAAAGCGAGTCAATGCCGAGCTTCTTACGATCGGAATCGGGGAAAGGGTAAAGACTCAAGAGACCGTCTCTCATCTCATGGAACAGCTTTTTCAAATCGGAGCAGGAAGAGACGCAACTCTCGTTGCACTTGGGGGAGGTGTGACGACAGATCTCGCAGGCTTTGCGGCGTCTACCTATATGCGTGGAATCTCTCTCGTATTGATTCCGACAACCCTTTTAGGCTGCGTCGATGCTGCGATTGGAGGAAAAACCGGAATCGATACTCCATTCGGGAAAAATTTAATCGGAACCATTTACCATCCCAAAGCCATTTTCATCGATTTGAATACGTTAAAGACCCTCCCTGAAAAAGAATGGCTTAATGGTTTTGCCGAGATTTTGAAATTAGGGCTTGTTCAAAATTCCTCGATTTGGGAATTGACGGGTAAATCAAACCCAACGCTGATTTTCAAAGCCATTCAGGGAAAAATTGCCGTCATCGAACAGGACCCTAATGAGCAGGGGATGAGAAGGATTTTAAATTTCGGGCATACAATCGGACACGCCTTGGAAACCGTTGCACACTATGCAATTTCCCATGGAGAAGCGGTAGCGCTAGGGTGTTTAACAGAAAGCTATTTAAGCATGGGGCTAGGGTATCTCTCGAAAAATGATTTTCGAAGAATTCAAGAGATGTATGGCCGCTTTTCCCTCAAGCTGCCAAAAACTTACACGCGGGCTAAACTCTTAGAGGCAATGTCGCATGACAAAAAGAAGAGAGCAGGTGAAGTCCGTTTTGTTCTCATTGACCGGATAGGGCATGCGATCCCGTTTGAGGGAGCTTATTGCCGAACCGTTGCCCAAAAGGAGTTGGAATCGACGCTCGATTGGATGGAGGGCTCCTATTAATGAATCCGTTACAGATCATTTCATTAAAAGAACCTGTGGCTGCAACCGTTTGCATGCCGGGTTCAAAAAGCTATACCAATCGAGCTCTCATCATGGCTGCGCTTACAAAAGGTCCGGTATGCTTAAGAGATCCTTTGTATAGCGATGACACCGAGGCGATGATCGAGTGTTTGAGAACCCTCGGTTTGAAACTTGAAACAGGCTCCAATCAGATCATTGTCCATGACGATGTAAGCACTGTCGAAGATAGAAGCTATCGGTTATTTGCGCGCGATTCCGGCACAACGGTTCGATTTATGTTGGCCCTGCTATGTATTGTGCCCGGCATGAAGACAATCCGGGGGGCCGAGCGGCTCAATGAGAGGCCCATTAGCGACTTGGTCGATGCTTTGCGAGAGCTAGGAGCTCGGATCGACTATTGCGAAAGAGAGGGAGGGCTCCCGGTGAAAGTCGCAACCTCGTCTCTATCAGGCAACTCCATTCATCTGAAAGGGGACATGAGCAGTCAGTTTTGTTCGGCACTCCTCCTCATTTCCCCCTGCATTTCAAAGGGGCTTGCCATTGATCTAAAGGATACGCTCATTTCAAAACCTTACGTCGATATGACACGCGGCTGCATGCAGGAATGGGGAGTGAACGTCCTTGAGAAAAACGGGAGCTACGTTGTCCCTGAAAATCAGTCTTATCGGAAAGAAGACTACGCCGTTGAGGGAGATTATTCTAGCGCCGGGTATTTTTTTGCGATTGCTGCTTTAACAAAATCGACGATCACTATAGAGAATTTAAATCCTTCATCCGCCCAGGCCGATCGAAAATTTTTGAAGATTTTGGAGAAGATGGGAAACACTGTCGCCTACGGAGAAAATCGGATCTGTGTCCAAGGAAAAGGCGTTGTTGCCCTGAGTGTGGATATGGAAAGCTGTCCCGACCAGGTCATGACAATGGCAGTGTTAGCTGCCTTTGCAAAGGGCACCACGAAGATTTCCGGGGTTCGTTCTCTCAGATACAAAGAAACGGAGCGTGTGTTAGCTCTTAAGAAAGAACTGGGTAAAATGGGGATTAAAACAGAAGACACTCACGATACCTTGACCATTTACGGAGGGACCCCTCATGCAGCTGAAATCGACACCTATAACGACCACAGAATGGCGATGGCGTTTGCTGTCGCCGGAATGCGCCTTGAAGGAATGACCATTCGACATCCCGAGGTGGTGAATAAAACCTTTCCGAGATTTTGGGAAATTTCACGGAGCTTGGGATGAACATCGTGCTGATTGGTTTTATGGGCTGCGGAAAATCGGCAGCGGCGCAATATTTGAGCCATTTGCTAGGCCTGCCCTATATTGAGACGGACGAGCTCGTTTATCAAAAAACGAATACTCGAAACATGCACGAAGTGTTTGCACTTGGAGGGGAGCTTCTCCTTCGGGAAACGGAAATTGCGATTGCAAAAAAATATGCATCGAAAGAGAATCTGATTGTCTCTGCAGGCGGCGGGTTAGTGCTCAATAAGATCACTCTCGATTATTTCAAAAATGCGGGCGGGAAAGTGTTTTTTTTGAATGCGGGCTTTGATACGATCGTAAAGCAATTGGCCGGAGATGATTCTAGGCCCTTATTTAAAGACATGGCGAGCGCAAAAAAACTCTACGATTTTCGATTGCCTCTTTATTTGAATTATGCAGACGAAGTCATTGACGTCGACTCCCTGTCTCCGGATGAAATTGCATGGAAGATCAAAAAGATGGTGTCGGATGGCCTCTAATTTTTTTGGACAAATTTTTCGCATCACCACATTTGGAGAATCGCATGGGCCGGGAATAGGCGTTGTGATCGATGGATGTCCCGCAGGCTTGCCTCTGGCAGATCAAGACATTGACGAACAATTAGCCCTTCGACGGCCCGGAAGAGGCCCCTATACCTCTCCTCGGGCAGAGGAGGATAGAGGAGAGATCCTCTCCGGACTCTTTGATGGGAAGACGACGGGGGCGCCGCTTGCCATTTTTATCCGGAACAAAGATGCAGACAGCTCCCAATATGAAGCCATTAAAGATCTCTATCGTCCGGGACATGCCAATTTCACCTATCTGGAAAAGTATGGGATCTTCGACTATCGAGGGGGAGGAAGGTCCTCTGCAAGAGAGACAGCTGCACGCGTCGCGGCCGGGGCAGTAGCTAAAAAACTGCTGAAGATTTACCACATCGAATGCGCTGCTTTTGTTTTTGAAATTGGAGGAATCGCAATTGCCGATCCCGATCTGTCGGATTTGCAAACCTTGCGTGCAAAAACCTATTCAAATCCGATTTTTTGTCCCGATGAAAACATTTCGCAAAAGATGATGGAAGCAATCGCCCAAGCCAAAGAGGATAGGGATTCGTTAGGCGGCATCCTTGCTTGTGCAGCTCATGTGCCCATTGGCCTTGGAGATCCCGTCTATTCTAAATTGGAAGCGATGCTGGCCTTTGCCATGCTGTCTCTGCCGGCAACCAAGGGATTTGAGATTGGCTCGGGGTTCGAAGCTGCTCGAATGAGGGGCTCTGTTCACAATGATGCCTTTGATATCGATAGCAAGGGGCATGTTCATACTGCGACAAATTTTGCAGGAGGGATTTTGGGGGGGATTTCTACCGGTTCGCCCCTTTTCTTCAAAGTAGCCTTTAAACCTACCTCCAGCATTAAAAAGCCCCAGGAGACGGTTAACCTGAAAGGAGAAAAGGCTACTTTTCAACTTCCCGAAACAGGGCGGCATGACCCTTGCGTTGCCATTAGAGCTGTTCCGATTGTCGAAGCGATGACAGCCATTGTTCTTGCGGACTCGCTTCTAATGGGCAGAAGCTCAAAGTTGTGGTGAGGTTTGAGGACTTAATGAACCCCATGGGCGAATTGTTAATGCGTTATGAGACCTTCAAACTGTAGCTGAAAATAGTTCACCCAACGAAATACACATGACCGAAACACAGAGGCACAGAGGACACAGAGAGAACCTGCAGACAAA
>JBAUVX010000134.1:0-7472 GCA_049583465.1 Waddliaceae bacterium
TTATTTCTTCTACGTACATTTCTGGCTACATATTTTGGTTAAATTCAAACGTATAAACATTCTCAGAAATATATGCAATATGTTTTTTAAAAAAATCAACACTTCACTATTACTGGCTACATTTGGAAAGTTTAAATTTTACATGTAGTTAAGATTAAATACTTTACGAAAACAAGAGTAATTTATAACTGATTTATAATAAAGAACTTGCAGAAACTCTCCCTGTAAGGGATAAGTTACGTCTCAAGTTAGATCGGTTTTTCACATCCCGACAATGAAAGCCTTTGCAAACGAGGAGCCGCTACCTTCATTTGCATGACTTAAGGAATTCTCTATTATATGAACTTTCGGACAAGTCCAGAAAATCGGGAGACGTCGTAAAGGGAGTAGTAAGACTTGTGATGGTACCATACTTCGTCGGGATAGACTCTCTCTCCGGTCTTAAAGTAATGCATGAGAATGCTAGCCGCTGCCTCTAATTCAAATGGAATCTCATAGGGAAGACCTGTTTCTTTTGCGCATTTTTCCACTAAAGCCTGTTCCTTATCATATCTCATCCTCGAACTTCCCACTTCATCTCTCCTCATCAAGATCCAATAGGACCAAGCCACTTCCCTGTCTCTATCATCCGGATCGAAGGGGGGGCTGCCTCTGTATGTTGCCTGATGCCCTCCTCCTCGCGGACCATCGAGGTTTAGGCTTGCAAAGCGACCTAAGGTGAGGGGCCTTCCGTCGACCTTTTCGGGGATGAGCGTCAGTAGATGGGTATCTTGCACCCTCTTCCCTTTCCAAAAGGAGCAAGGGCTGTTCAAAATTTTTCGAATGTCGGCAGGCAGTGGAGGCTCTTCTCCAACATCACCAAAATACCTTTCCCAATCGGCTTTACCCAAGGCAACTGCGGAAAGATCCAAATCAGAAAAATTAATTGTATTTTCCAAGGCAGTAAATTTTGCACTGCCTGTTTCAAGCCGGATCAGTTTTTCACATCCCGACAATGAAAGCCTTTGCAAGCGGGGAGCTGCTATCTTCATCCGCATGACCGGGGAGTTCTCCATCACCCAAGCTTCAAGTCGAGGAAAATTAACCGGCGGCATGGAAAAGCCAACATAACGTCCTAGGGTGTATTGCTCAATAATGTCCACTTTTGGCAAACGAGAGGTGCTTAAATAGTGCAGGTATTGGCAATAACGGCTGATCTGATCGATCATAGTTGCCGATAATTGCATCTGTTCTCCTTGACTCATCAGCACCTCGCTACCACTGATATCTAAACTAATCAAGCCGGGGCAATAGCTTAAAATGGTTTTTAGTTGATTATCGGTAAGCGCAGTAAATCCGGATAATTTTAATTTTTGGCATTGCCAATAGTGCTCAGGGGTAATCGCGGCTAAAATACGCTGCTGCCGTTCATAAAAGAGTTTTTTTACTCGCACAGCGCGTGGTTTTTTAGCCATATCGGGAAATTTTTCAAGAACTTCGACGACGATCGTCCGAAACATTTCTGTCATGCTCATGCTGCTGAGTAGCAATTCAGGTGAAGGTAACGTGTTAAAAATTTGCGTCTCTCCGGCATATATCTTTGCAATTTCTTTTTTTAATAGATCGACCCGTTGACAAAGTTGATCAAACGCAATCAGATGACGAATCAGTTGTCGCGGCCGTATCATGTGGGATTCGTTACCAATATGGTGACTTAAGCGCGCCGCTTCAGATTCTCCAAAATGGCGTACTTTGTAGCCAAGACTCTGATTTTCCTTGCGTACACGCCGATCCAGGCATCGCGACAATTGCTTTTCACTGCTTGTTGTCGTGGTAAAATAGGGCTCAGTGATACGGCGTGCCTGCTTATCCTTTTCGTCATCCACTTCTTTTAGACTAAATTTTCGATAAGCCAACTGGGCTTCCTTAAAACGCACAAAGGGATTCTCATGTGTACTCGGATGGGGATAAAAGTCCACTAATTGCGGTTCCATTTCTTCGAGTACATCCCATAGTGTGAGGTTGTCTAGAGGCTTTGTTAATAACTGCTGCAATTGCCGCCATCGCTGATAGATACTGAGTGCTAGCGTTTCATGGGTGACACTCCCCACATAACTCTGATTGTTGGCATAGAGTTTTTTTGCCTCTTTTTGGAATAAACCGGGACGTGACCTGCCTTGTTTGACTGCTCCTGCCAAATAAGCGTCATGGAGGCGATCGGATGCTTTTAACCACTCGATCAACACGGCCTTGGGATCTAAGGATAAAAATAGAGCGACTGCCCGCTGATCGACAGTGTTGAGCGCCTGTTGAAATGTATAGAGGCACGTTTTGACATTCGCTCTGTGTTGCAGCTCATCGGGGACTTTTTCATCGGCATAAAGAGCTACAGAGTCGGCAAAGGCATGATCGGCATCGATTTCGATCGGGCATAATTTTTGTTCATCATCCGGCGTCCTGCATGCAACGGTGCCCATGTTGGCAAATTGGGCATCATCAAAGCGCATCAAGATGTGTTCAAAAAATTTTAATGTAAAATAATAGCTGGACAGCTGCGATTCGACTGCGGTTAAATCACCTCCGTCTTTTAAACGTGGCTGATCACCCTGCCACTCGCTGACTATGTGGTCCAACAGGGTTGCCTCAACAGGTTCGGAGAACAGAACAGAGTAGGGGGGGATGCCCTTCGGTGCAAAGCGACATAACGTCACGGGTAAAGCAATCCCGCTGATCCGTTGACTGAGCATTTGCACTTGGTACTGCATCAATGGCATTTCCGGCAATTCCTTGGCATATGCTTCGATGGATGATGCGTCATTGCCGGTAAAGCGGAGAGGAATCACCACCCGTTGACCGGTCCGACAACGGGCCGGGCGACGTTCTTTAGCAAAACGCAGACTGTGTTCATCGATGAGTTGCGCTTGTATGGCAGCTTTTAAATATCCTTTTTCAAAACGTTTTCGATAGGGATCATACCACTGCACGTCGATGGGCGTTTTCACGTCTGCGGGGGGTTCTACTTGGATCACGCCCTCCATTTTCCGATGCCATAGAGCAAAGGGATTATCCGGGTAGCTTGAAGCGTGGCAGGGGCGACTGCCGTCAGGATCGGGCGTGTTCACTAAAAGATCACGGAGATGTTCAAGGGGAGGGCGATCTTTTTTTTGTGCGGTCTTGAATAACTCATCCAACTGAGTACGATAGACCGCCCGCAAGGGTGGTGGTAGGAGTCGATAGATGTTCAAATGGGCGTCTACCCGGCTTAAAGGTTCTCGATAATGTGTCCGGCGGATGGTGACTTGCAAAACCTCTTTTATGAGGGTTGTAAAATAGCTGTTCAAACATTGTACAGGATCATCGATCTCAGCCGGTTTTAATGGGAGCGGTCCTCCGGCGTTGAGCATGTCTCTCCATGCCATCTCGCGAATGTATTTGTCCGCTAATTGTCGATGGTCGAAATGGAGGTGGAATTGTTGGATTGCGTCATCTGTCTTTTTTATTGCTGTTTGTAATCGGATATGTTCCGGGTAAACATGCCGGATCATTCGTTGCAACTCTTTTTCTAGGGAGTCCCAAACAGGATCGAAAGGGCCTGCCGTGTCTCTACACCGAAAAATCGCACGATTAGCAGGAGCTAAAATATCTTTCTTGATGTCGAACACTAAAAAATGACTGTCGTGATCCATGACGACACACGAAACTTTTTCTTCGAGGTCTTCCTCAGCATTAAAGAGCGTTTCCGCTTGCGCTTGAAGCGCTTGTGCTAAGGCATGCTCGATATCCTGTAAAAAGTCGGGATGGATCATCCAAGTTTGTGGATCATTTACAGACAAAGACTGCATGTGCTGAGACAACGTTTTAATTAAAACAAAAGGGTCGCCTGCTGAGATGTCATGATACCAAGCGATTGCACGCAACCAGGCAAGCAGCCAAGTCAGTGCAGCCGGACCTCCTGATTGCAGCATGTCGGGATAGTGATCGCTCAACGCTTGTAAAGAGCGTACCGCTCTCTCTTGACGTATCTTTGAGTCCACGTGCCTATCTTGAGAGGGTGCTGTGTAGCCTAGTTGTGCCTGATAGCGCCGCCACAAGCGATCCAATGGGTCATCTCGTTGACAAGGTTGCGCAGCCGTTAATGCCAGCCCATGGGCGAGTCGGTCAAACGCGTTATCAGCCGTTACCGCAACAGCAACCTTGGCCAACGCATGAGGTGGGCCAATCAACTGTTGTGACGTCGACGCAGCCTGGCTTAGATAGTGCAATTGGATACGATGTCCCGTGATCACATGCACAAGCATGGCAAAACACTCGCAAAAATCTTCCCAGTAACCCACATTTTGACCGCTCTCAGTAAGCAGCGCAATCGTTAAGGGTTCATCGGTTAATAGAGCGGCATAGGGTGACGTATCGATGTGAAAGAGACAGCATACTCCCTCATGCGAACGTCCAATAGCCTCTGCGCAGTCATGTAAACAAGCAGATAATACAGCTTGAAAAGCATCCGCATAACGGCGAAAAGCCTCAGCAGGTTTGACACGGGCATTGATGGCTTCACGGAAAGCATCCTGTTCGCTTTTCCACTCTTGATGCATGTTTTGCCAAAAATTGAGATCGATAGATAATAAAAACCCGGCAAGTGCATCGTCTGCAACGGTAACGGAATCGCTTTCCACAAGATGACGTATCTGATCATTTGCTCGTTTTTTAATTGTTTTGGCAGATTCTTTGGCATTCTCGTGTACCCCTTTGCAAGAGGCGACGATTTGTTGATAATAACTCTTGACTAGATCGACCATTGTTTGATGGCACTGCCATGTCGCTATTAAAGGAAAGAGCTGTTGGCAATAGCGACTCCACCCATCAACCTGATCATGGCTGTAGATGGGCTGTAATTCTTGTAGTCGCAGGAAATGTTTTTCCTTTGCTTTGCTAACTAAGGGCAGGACTGTCTTTTCTTCGAGCTGTTGATCTAGAGTTAAAAACTGGGCTCGCAGCATACTCGGCGCGTCATCTTTGTTTTTCAAATAGTTGCGTAGAGCTTCTATTTGCTTAAACAAAGGCAACAATTGTGCAATCTCTTCTGTGTCCTGCTGTTGCTTTGCCTGGTGACTCAGAGCAACAAAGCAACGAAGAACTAACACATATGGAAGGCGTTGTTGCAAAGCAAGGGGGCGGGTCTCGTTACATGCAGACAGCACCCAAGCCTGATAATAATAGGCTGCAGCTGTAGCTATCGTATCAGACGATAATGGGACTTGACAGTAGACATCTCCTGCTTCTTGTAAAAACTGAACATGTTGATCGCCGGTAAGGCGTGTCATTACCGGTCGAAGGCACCGGTAAACATCAGTTGCTGTATAATATCCCGGTTGCTCTAACAGTTGTGCTGCAAGCCGGTGGCTATGTTTAATAAGTCTTTGTTGAAATTCCGGATCGATCGAACATTTAACCTCATCGAGTTCATCAACGATGCGCTCCAATGCTTCATAAGCATCTGCGTGTTCCATGTTCTCGACCGTGTTGTGCAAAATCCCTAGATCCCTGACCGCATTAGAGCAACTGTGCCGGCTAGTAAAGTCTTTCCAATCGTCTTTTAAGGCGTGATATTTTCCTCTTACATGTGTCTCCTGAATGCGATCAACCCAGCGATGTAATTTCTGTGCTTGCATCCAAATCGCTTGCCCGCATTGGCTGATCAGCGTACACCACCGTTTCAACGCTTCGTGTTTTTGCTCAAATGTGCTGTTTAAATCTAAATAAGCCGTCAACGCCTCTTCAATGGCAGGCTCATTTATTTGTGCAGTATCCTCGGAAACTTTTTCCTCGGGAAACGTCATGACGGAACTTGGCAGTGCTAAAGGAGTTATAGGTGGGAAACAAGCGTTGAGTTGAGGGGGCGAAGGTAAGGGATGTTGACTAAAATGTTCCAATACATCGAACAATTCTAACCCACGACACGTATTTTCTAATTTGACATAGGTGTCTTTAATCGTTTTGTCTAAACAGGTTCCTTGCACCTCATCGCAGAGTTTAAAAAAAGCGACTAAAAAACTATCTGCAGCTGTTTTGTCCTTATGGAGAAAAGAGTCTCCTTGGCAAAAGATGTCCACCCAATGGGCAAATCCCAATGCGTGTTCTTCTGTATTCCAGGCTTGCTGCCGCACGTGAATATCGGAGCTTTGAATGATCACATGAGCCAATGCCATAGATCCGGCATAGATTAGGTGCCACTCATCGCGATGAATTTCTCTTAAAAAGGCTTTCAGTTCTTTCAGTCTCGCCTCATTATTAACGGCGTAATGGGTGAGAGTACGTACGACAAGTATCCCGGGATAGCAACTTTTCCCCCAATACTTTTGCACGATGTCATAGATGTTTTTCAGTCCCAATGGATTATTTCTAGATAATTTAGTCAACACATCTGCAAGAGGCGCTTGCAAGTCTTGCCGCCATTGGGTCTGATCTGTCATGTGATTTAATGATTGGTTTAAGTATTCATGGCAATATCGAATCGCTACGGATTGCAACGCTCCAAATTGATTTAAAAAGGCTGATTCGTCATCCCACTCTCCTAAAACACGTCGATAATTCTCACGCGTTGTAGCGGTTAATACTCCTGTCCGGCCCTCTAACATCATGGCGCGGTCAAAATAAGCCATGATGACATCGAGTAACAGGAGATAGAGAGAAGGTGATGCGATGCGTTTTGCATTATCAGGAGTGGGTAGCGTTTGCAAACGGGTTAAAACACTTCCGATCTCTTTTTCCGATGCAGAGAGTGCTTGTTTGAGCAAGCGTTTTGCATGCCGGGTCACTTCTTCCCTTTGCTCAGAGTGAACATCCTTTTTTATCCACGCTTCAATGGCCTCAACACCGGCAAGGGTGAGTCCGGCTGCTTCTTCTCCTGCCGTCATCCCCCCGAGAAGGGCTCCTTGAAGTCGTATATTCGGAACCGGGATGCCAAAATCTTCTAATGCTTCCCGCTCTCTTGCTGTTCCTTGGTAAAAAAGAATTTTTCTGGATATTAAAGAGGCTTTTGAAGGGTCTTGTTGGCCTATTTCAACGACTTTTTCTCTTAAACTAGCACGCCACTCTTCTGCAGGGAGTAAATCACGAGCTATCTCTCCACATTTTTTTTTGGATTTCTCTTTTTCCAAAGTTGAAGGGAGATGATTGTCACACGATGGGGTAGACGCATCGTGCCTCAAGGAATTACCGGAAATACTCATGGTCTTTCTCCTTATTTTCTTCTAGTTTTTCCATGGAGGAAAAAAACCTGACTTTATGGGAGTGGGAGATGCTTAGGATGGATGAATCAACAAAATAAGAAAAGTGTTTTGCGGGCGTGAGCCTTCGAATGTTTTGCACAACTTGATCTAGGCAACCCTGATAAAGTGATGTCCAAATTCTAAGAAATTTCACCTAAGAAGGAGTGCATCATGTGTCAGGAACTCGATAATCTTGCTCAAGACTTTTCTCGCTATCGAGGCAAA
>JBAUVX010000135.1:0-14645 GCA_049583465.1 Waddliaceae bacterium
TTCACATAGTTAAGAGGCTGCTTCAGGAACGTTTAGCGACTACCTTAGGGGCTTTTAGCGACACTCTTCATTCAATAGATGGTCTACCTATGCCGGTCTGCAAGTTTGCTCGAGCTAATTTTTGCCAGGTTTTTAATGGGGTTATTTCATAACATTCCTGTCTAAGAACAAAATTTACGCGTTTTTCAACTCAATAACCGTTCGGTTGGCGTCTTGAATTCACCCGCTCCTAATCTTTACACAATCTTTATATAATCTTTACCGAAGGTTAATGAAAAAAACATAAGATTCCTTTTTAAGATTTTACCTCTTGCTCTTTTAAGGGCTTGAGGCCATCGCAGGTGGTGATTTTTCCTCCTCCTCCCTTATAACCGCAACCTGCGATGGGTTTTTTTAATCTTGCTTCTTTTTTCTATCTGTCCTACACTGTTCACATTCTATAAAAGTTGATGAATAAGGATACTCGTCCCATGAAATGGCTGCCCCCTCTTCTCTTATTCCTTTGTCTCTCAACACCAAATGAAGCGGCTTACACACTCAAAGGGGCCCATCACATCAAATCAAATACCGTACCAAAACTCACTGCAGAAGAGTACTATCGCTTAGGATCTGCAGCCATCCATGCGGAAGATTGGAGAGTAGCTGCCAAACAATTCTACCTGGCATCTTTCTATTATCCCGAAACAACTTATGGGCAGGATGCGCATTTTTACCTGGGTATTGCTTACTATCACCTCCAAGAATTCGATTTTGCTAATGAAGCCTTTTCTACCTACTTAAACTGCCAAACGAATCCCCGATTTTTTAGAGAAGCTATCCAAAACAAGTTTTCCATTGCCGAACACTTCCGCAATGGGGAGCTATGCCGCGTCCTGAGCACGAAACAACTGCCAAAATGGGCATCGGGAAAAGCGTTAGCGATAGACATTTTCGACGAAGTCATTGCCGCCTTGCCGAACCAAGAGCTGGCGATCCAAGCCCTTTTTGCAAAAGCCTGCCTCCTCTGGGAGCAAAGGCTCTATCGGGAAGGCGTGGAAGCTTTTCAAACCCTCATCCGCCGTTATCCTAAACATGAATTAGCTCCGGAGAGCTACCTTTTAATCAACAAACTTTATCAGGAACAATGTCAGAGAGAATTTCAAAACCCTGATCTCCTCGCTTTTGCCAAGATCAATTTGCGTAAGTTTGAAGAAGCCTTTCCTCGGGAGGAAAGACTTGAATCTGCCAGGGACGATCTCCTTTCAATTAAAGAAATTTATGCGCAAGGATTTTTCAATACGGCATCGTTCTACGAACGTATCAATGAGCCTAAAGCAGCCGTGATGTATTACCATATGGCGATGACAAAATTTCCGGAAACCAAAACTGCTGATGAGTGCAAAAATTGCCTAGCACGTTTGGATCCTAGAACCTTCGGAAGAAAAGACCTCCAATCGGAAATGAAAGCTCCTGCATGAGCTCGCTTCGTGTCAGCTATTGTCTTTTCTTGGTGATCGCTGTTGTATGTTGCAGTTGCGGGTATCAACTTGGACAAGGATATCTACCTTCAAAGTACTGCACAATTTCTATTCCCTACGCAGCCGGTGATACTACCGGAGAATTGACAGCAACACTAATTAGAGAAGTGTCCCGATCAGGAGGGCTTCGCTACTCTACCCATTCCCCCGAGTTGGTCCTAGCTGTTACGATTATTGATTATTGCGAAGAGAACATTGGTTTTCGCTATGATATGAATAAAGACAATAAACGCATTGATCCCATCATTCCCATAGAAGCCCGCATTACGGTTTTTGCCGAAGTAATCGTGACTGAAACGTGCTCAGGAGCAATCGTCCTTGGACCGGCACGCCTGGAAGCAAGTGTTGATTTCGATCACGACTATTACTATAGCCCCAATGGAATCAACACGATTTCTTTAGGTCAATTAACCGATTATGATGTGGCCTACGATGATGTGCAGCACCCTCTGAACGAAGCTCTGGCTAAAAAAATCGTCTATTACCTCACCCATAGCTGGTGAGATAGCATAACCCCGAGCTTTGTACCCAGATTAAAACAGCGGAGCACAAACGCCTTTAGCCGGCATAAAAACGGCCTACGACAACCCCCGCTAAAAAGCCGGAGAGATGTGCCAGATGGCCGATTCGGACACCTAACGCAGATAACCCGATATAGCCCAAAATTTCAAAGGGTTGTTCGCATATGTGTTTAAGGGCCCTTTGGGCAATTTCACACACGTTTCCACCCTCTATGCCCACTTTTACCCCTCTTAGTGCAAAACAAACTCCTGAAATTCCCAAACTCCGGACATGCCAGTTTGTGAATGCAATTTCTGCCAGCAGGGTGAATGCCAGAGCCGCCACGGTCGTTGCCACTACACCAAGACTCCCGATCCGGCTCTCCACGTCCCGGTATATGTACAAACTAAACAGATTTAAACCTAAATGCAGCACAGAACTGTGCAAGAAAGCATGAGTGGCGACACGCCACACCTCTCCCTGCATGACGCGCTGAACTTGCAGCGCTCCATAATACAAGAATGTGGATCGGGCAAGTCCGGAGATGATGTGTACGGCAGCACAAGTTCCCATCAACGTATAGGTCACCGGCGCCTTTTGGAAATCTTCTAGCCAGGCAGGTTGTGCATGCTGTACCGGCTGCTGCGCACCGTGAATCATAAACCCATCTCCTTTATTATCAGAGTGGCAAGCATAGCATGAGCTCTTTTTATTTTCCACATTACTTCAACTAAACTGCGCCTTAGCGTCTCCCTCCTTGTTGAAACCCAAGTTCCGCTTTTTGCGCGGGCGATTTCTTCATCTTTTTGATTCTAAGTGGATTACAAAATCTCAATTGGTGGACACAGACCAAGCTTCGATTTTGTAACCCACTTAGAATCAAAAATTTCTTGAAATCGCCTCGCGCAAAAAACGGAACTTGGGTTGAAAATAAAAGATGGGTCTAAGAAGATTTGACATCCATAGAAAGAACCGGGGAGAGAGCTGCTACGCTCTCTTGAAGTGTTGACGTAGTAGCCACTCCCCAGTCTGTGCCAATATGAAGGGAGGCTACCGTCCGATTGTCCGCTGAAAAATCTAACTGCACGGGATTTTTCCCTCTATGTTCTCGAAAAAGCGTTTTCAGTTGCAAAATGTGGCTGTGCCTCGTCTGTTCGACATCGAGGACTATCAACACCTTTCGATGCGATGAAGCTTGCCGCTTCGCCGTACTTGGTGAAGTTTTTCTGGAATATGAGCGGTTGTTTTTTTGATGCTTTGCCTGATCATAGGCACGATCGCAGTCAGCAATCATCTCATCGGTCATACGAGTAAGATCGTCCAACCAATGGCAAGTCAAGCGATGCTGCTCCTCGCTTTTGTCGATTTGAAGGACCGTGTACAGCAACCGATTTTCCTGAAGCAGATGGTGTTTCTCTTCAAAGAGTTCAGACCAAATGGGAAGCTCGCAACCGGCCATTCCATCGCTAATCGTTAAAATCGCAAACTTTCTTTGCGACTTCGAAGACACCCTCACCTTCACCGAATCGACGAGAACGGCAGATCGAAACACCGTCTCATGCTCTAATGTCTCGATTCTCCGAAGAGGAATGCTCGACAAACGTTCGAGAATTTTTTGATAGCTATCCATGGGATGGCCCGTAAGGAAAAATCCAAGCAGCTCCTTCTCCTTCAGCAAGATGTCCTGGCGGGAGGTCTGTATCATTACTTCAGGAGGCTGAGAAAACCGCTTCTCCGACGTCTCTCCGATCAGAGAAAATAACGACATGATTCCCACTTCATCTTCCCTTTTCTCCTTCACGGCTGCTTCATACATCGGCTCAATGCTTTGACGCAAGGCATCTCGGGACCAGCCGGTAAAATCAAAACACCCTGCCCAGACAAGGCTTTCGATCATTTTCTTCCCCACCTTCTTTGTATCAATCCGTTTGAAAAATTGATAAAAGTTTTTAAAGAGTCCATTGCGTTTCCTTTCTTGAACAATAGCCTCGACAACACCGGAACCCACCCCCTTAATCCCGTTCATGGCAAAACGAATACCCTGTGGTGCGGCAACAAAAGCTTCCCCTGCCTCATTGACATCGGGCGGGAGAATGGAAATGTTCATTGACTGAGCCTCCCGTATCAGCTTGGCAACTTTTGCAAGATCGTCGCGGTCGCACGTCATCAAAGCTGCCATCCACTCACCGGGATAATTGGCCTTAAAATAGGCAGTCACATAAGCAATATATCCATAGGCCGCAGCATGGGATTTATTGAAGCCATAAGCAGCAAATTTCTCCATCTTATCAAAAATCTGCATCGCTGTTTCTTCTTCTATCCGATTTTCCAAAGCTCCTAAGCGGAATTTTTCCCGCTCTTTTGCCATCTGCTCCCTATCCTTCTTTCCCATCGCACGCCGCAAAACGTCGCCTTCTCCCAGAGAATAATTGCCTAACTGACTGGCAATTTGCATCACTTGCTCTTGGTAAACCATAATGCCGTAAGTTTCTGCAAGAATCTCTTTCATCAAGGGATGGTCGTATTCGATCGGCTCTTTCCCATGTTTGCGATTGATAAAAGAGGGAATCATGTCCATGGGACCTGGGCGATATAATGCTCCAACAGCAATGATCTCCTCAAACTTATCCAAGTGAAGATGACGCGCTAGAGCCTGCATCCCTCCAGATTCTAATTGAAAGACACCCAAAGTTTTCCCTTGATTCAAAAGTGCAAACGTCGCCTGATCATCAAGATCAAGATCTACCCAGTCAATCTCTTTGCCTGTATTTGCCTTGACCGCTTCTGTCGCGATTTGAATTGCCGTCAATGTTTTCAGACCGAGGAAATCCATTTTGAGCATGCCGACAGCCTCCACCGGCTTCATCGAGTACTGTGTCACCGGCATGTCGGAATCTTTGGACAGGCAGATGGGAATTTGATTCGTTAAAGGCTCCCCGCTGATGATAACGCCTGCTGCGTGGATACCTGTATTTCTGATCGATCCCTCAATTTTTTTCCCAAGATCGATGATATTCTTCGTCTCTTCATCGGTCTCGTACATGTTGCGCAAATCCCGATCCTTCTCAATTGCCGACTCCAAAGTGATATTGAGATCATCAGGGACAAGCTTGGCAATGGCATTGACTTTAACAAGGGGAACACTTAGCACACGGCCGACATCGCGAATCACCATTTTGGCTTTCATTGTCCCAAAAGTGATGATTTGCGCAACATTGTCTTTTCCATACTTCTGTAAAATATATTGCATCACATCCCCTCTCCGATCCATACAGATGTCGACATCGACATCGGGATAGGAAAACCGCTCGGGATTGATAAACCGCTCAAAAAAGAGGTTAAAACGAAGGGGTTCAATATCGGTCACTCCAATGAGATATAAAACGATAGAACCGGCTCCGGAACCTCTTCCCGGACCTACGGGGATGCCGCTTTTCTTCGCCCAATAGATGAAATCCCACACGATGAGCAAATAGTCGCACATTTCCTTTGAGACGATGACATCCATTTCATGATCAAGCCGCTTTTCAATCACCTCCAATGGTTCACGGTGGGGATAGACCTCTTTTACCTTAGCTAAGCGTTCAGGTGTATACCTCTTGCCGATCCCCTCTTTGCACAGCTTCCATAGAAATTTTTCGACCTCGTTTCCCCTCTGTTCACGATCATAGGTCTTTCCTTCAAGGACGGGAGGGACAAAAACGGGATAATGCTTCGTTTTAAAATCCAATGCCACATCACATTTTTCGGCAATGCCCACTGTTGCTGCGATGGCTTCAGGAATATCTTGAAACAACCGGCTTATCTCCTGAGGAGATTTGAAATAACATTCATGTGATGGATAGGTGCGCCTTTTGGGATTGGGGACGCGAACTTTGGGCTTGCCTTGAGAATCCCTCTCCCAAGTCTCGCAAGGTTCACCGGACTGAATATTCAATAAGATCTCATGTGCCCGCCAATCGGAACGATCGAGATAATGGCTGTCATTCGTTGCAACGACGGGAAGATTTTTTTCACGGGCAATCTCGATAAGAACGGTATTCACCTTATCCTGTTTGTCCACATAATCGTGGTATTTTTGGGACAACCAGGCTTCTTGGTAGATGCCGTCTGCTTGCAAGTCGTCTTCGGTCATCGGATGCCGCTGCAATTCCAAATAAAAATCATCGCCGAACACTTGGATGTACCGGTCGATGGTTTTCGACAGTTTCTCACGATCGCCTTGCAGCACTTCCTGGGCAATACGGCTGCTCATACAGCCCGATAAACAAATGATCCCTTCGCTATACTTTTCAAGAAGCTCATGGTCGATGCGTGGATGATAATAAAAACCTTCGAGATAGCCGAGAGAGGTCAATCGGCAAAGATGATGATAGCCTTGGCGATTTTTTGCCAGCAACGTGAGATGATAGGCAGCTCTCTCACCCCTCTGCTTTTTCTTATCAAAGCGGGAATTTGGAGCGACATAGACCTCGCAGCCAACGATCGGCTTAATCTGCGCCTTGACGCATGCCTTGTAAAATTCAACAGCCCCAAAGATGTTGCCATGATCGGTCAAAGCAACTGCCGGCATGCCAAAAGCTGCCGCCTTTTCCACAATTCCCTGAACGGAAGCGGAGGCATCAAGAATCGAATACTGCGAGTGAACGTGTAAGGGGACCCACATGCGACCGGCCATTAACCTGTGATTTCTACTGCGGCAGGGGCAGCCTCTTCGGAAGGGCTTTCTCCCCGTTCACGATGTGTAATGTTCCAAAGAGGAATCAGCAAAAGGGTGGAAATCAAACAGCAAACAGCCATCCCGGAGAAAAACCCCTCCCAACCCAGCTCCTGGATCATCTTTCCAACGGGATATCCTGCCATAGCAGCTCCGACATAGGCAAAAAAACCGATAAACCCCGTAGAGGTGGCTGCCGCTTTCTTGTGCGACAATTCGGCAGCGGTAACACCAATCAGCATTTGAGGGCCAAAGATTGTGAATCCAAGGCAAAAAATCGACGCGGAATCGAGCCAGGGGTATCCCGGTGGAACAAACCAAAACAAACACAAAGCCAAAAACATTCCAAAGGCAAATAACACATTCACGGGACCTCTCTTGGCATTAAAAAGGCGGTCTGAAGACCATCCTGCAAAAAGACTGCCCAATAAGCCGCCCACTTCAAAGAGGGAGATGCAGCCGCTTGCCCCTAATTTGCTGTACCCCTTGGTTTCCCAAAGAAACAGCGCTGTCCAGTCGTTGACTCCGGTACGAACAATATAAACAAAGAAGTAGGCAACCGCTAACAACCAGATGAATTTGTTTTTAATCACGTAGTCGACAAGTATTTCTTTTGCTGACAATTCCCGTTCTTTATAGGCCACCGTCTCATGGCTGCCGCTGTGGTCATTGCGAAACAACTCAATGGGAGGCAAGCCAAGAGATTGGGGAGTATCCCGAAGCCGATTGATCAGAAAAAAGCTCCCAAAAATACAGAATATCCCCGGAACATACATCGCGTATCTCCAACCGAAATACTGCAAACAAGCTCCGACAATCCAAGAAACCAAGAAAGCTCCTACATTATGGGAAACATTCCAACTCGACCACCAAGCGCCTCGTTCCGACTGAGAATACCAATGCGTAAGAAACCGTGCACAGGGAGGCCATCCAAACCCTTGGAACCAGCCATTCAACCCCCAAAAGAGGGCAAGAAAAAGAAAAGAGGAAGATAATCCAAAAAAAATATTCCACACCCCCGTCATGGCTAAGCCGAATGCCATAAAATATCGAGGATTGGAACGATCCGAAATAATGCCGCTGACAAATTTGCTAACGCCATAAGTGAGCGACAAAATGCTCGCTAACAGACCCAGTTGACTCTTGTCATAGTGGAGCTCTTGGATGAGGCCCGGCATGGCAAAGGTAAAGCTTTTTCGAGTAAAATAGTAAAGCGCATATCCAACGAACATGGAATAAAGGATCCGAATGCGCCAGTAATGGTACGTCTTGTTGAGTCGATCCTTGTCTTTGATCTTTTCGATATGTGGAGCGGGCTTGAGTAAATCTAGAATCGTTTTCACGTCATTCTCCAGAAACTTATATTGGAACCAACCAGTGTGTCGAGGAGGGCAGGTGCGTTGTTCACGCCCTTATAATTTTGCTATTTTTACTGAAAACCAAAATTCTAGTGTAATTTTTTCCATTTTTTTTTTCAAGGTTTTATGACATTTGAGAACACCGAAGCAAGGGGCTCATCGGCGAAGAGAGCGGCGCAGACTTCATGAACAGGGGATTGAAACCGGGCTTGAACCATCCCCTTTCTTTTCTTGACTCTTGCATTGACGCTTGCAAAGAGATATGCTATACCCAAACAAATTCAACAATTGACATTTCGGCAACGCGAAAGCTCCCGTGGTTGGACGATCGTAAGTCGGTCAATATTGGTTTAATATTCACCGCGACTTACAATCGTCCAACCACGGGAGCTTTCGCGTTGCCCAAATCCAATTCTTGAGTTTGAATGTGTATACCGCGTTAGTTTGACAGTCTAGCTTATGATCACTCTCATCCTCCATCCAGGTCCGCAAGCGAAGAGCTTAAAATTTGACAAAACAACGATTATCATTGGCAATGACACAGGCGGCCAAGCCGATGTTGTTGTCCCGGGCGAATCCATTCAAAAGGCCCATATCAAAATTGTTAAAGAAAATGACGGGTTTGTAGCGATCAACGTCTCCAACGATCCCTTTACTTCTTTAAATGGATCTCCCTTTGGGAAAAGAGCGTTGAAAACCGACGACTTATTAGAAATAGGCAGCACCGTCATTCAAATCAAGGGGCTGGAAAAAGAAGAAAATTTCACTCTTAAGGAAGAGAATCTTTTTACCCGCGATGAACTGGAATCGGTCGATATCGATGCACTGATGCGGGAAGTCGAACAGCTTGAAAGTGAAACGATCTATCAGAAAGACAGGGTACAGAGGCAGGAAGACAAAAGAGAGACGCAAAAAACACTTGATCCTCCCCAACCTGAAGAGAAAGCAAGGGAACATGGGGAGAGAAAAGACGTTGAGAAAGCTCTCACCCCCGATTATCTTGATGATTTCGACAATGAACACCCGCACTGGAATCACGAAAGTGAAGAAGCCAAGGTCCAGTTCGAAAACAGAGTGTACACTATCCATTGGATCAAGCTTCTCATCGCGTTGTTTTCCCTTGCCATCCTTGCAGCAGCAATTTTTAGCGTTCTTTATTTTCGTGCCAGCGGCAAGAACAGCGAAGAAGAAAATAAGATCGCTGCCGGCATTTCCGACATCGCCATGGCCATCACTCATGCCCGCCTCAATCATATCACACCGAATAACCGAAATTGGGCTGATTCCGACTTTATTCTCAATAATTTATCGATCGTGCTGCCTCCCGACCTTTCTACCCAAGCACACATCGATAATGAAGGACGATTTAGCCGGCATCCTTATATCTTAAGGGTGTATACCAGCACTGACATGTCTCGCTTCCTGGTCATTGCACAACCCTCTCCAAACCTTCTGCAATGGCTGCTCAACAAGGCAACAATTGTGATTGACTCGGCGACAATGGAGTTGCGCAAAATCTCCGATATAAAAAATTTAAACCGATTACTCAGCAACCCCAATCCCTTAGAAGGAAAAAACGGCGTGGAAATTTCCCGAGTCATCAAGGGAGGAAAACGCATGCAACCGGCCTCTCTTGGAGGAAAAAAGAATCAATGGGGGTTTTCCCCGCCAAAAGCATTGGGGTTCATTCGACCCGGCGCCCAATACTACATTTACAATGCTCCTCGCTACTATCCTTTGGGAGAATCTCTGTTAAAAAAAGCCTTGCTCCTCAATCAAAATCCTGAAAACATCGATGAAATTCCCGCCTTGCAGGCCGAAATAAAAGAAATCTCTCAATTTCGGGATATTGTCCTGTACACCTCCCAGGATCTGCAGCGGGTCATCGATGCGCAAAAAGTGTTAACAATATTTTCTCCCGACAGCGATTTTCTTATTGCCTATGTTAAGCTAAATCCTAAGGGGTATATTGCCAGCAGCCACCTGCTCATGAATGCCGCACGTGAGATGATGACCTCGGAACTCGAACAGATGTCGTCCAATGATGTATTCTTTAAAAAAAGAACTTCCCTCCTCAATTACAACCAGTTCGAAACATCTAAAAAGATCTCCTTAGAGACGGCTCATCCCCTGTATCTTAAATTGCAGGCCCTTGCTGCAGGCAGAACCCGTGCGTTAACCCCTATTGCGACAAAAATCGCCGAACGGCTAAATCAAGAAAACCAGATGATGACTCCTGATTTTGCTGCTACTGTTGATCAATTGCTCAATGAATATAAAACACAAGAAAGCGAACTTAGCAGTAAGATCAAACAAGAAGCGATCAAACTCCACCAAGAATACAGTGAAGTTCCTTTTGAAAAATTCATGGAATTTCTTCAAGTCGCGAAGTTATCCTCTGTTGTCGACAACATGTTGGGAAAACAGCATAGCCAAGCGGCCGTTCATCGTTTAACAGAAGAAGACATTGAGGCTCAATTTGAAAAAATTACCCGGGCGCAAACCATGGAGCAACTCGACAACACCGTGCAGGAATCGACAAAAATGCTTAGCCTTGGCTCCTTGCCCGATCCGAATCACTTGATCAAGCATCAGGAAAGAATACACGATACCGTTCTTCAAAAGTTGAGCCATTTCCTTTTATCGCCAACGAGCATCTATGCTAAAAAGCGGCCTGAGGAAAAAGAGGGCGCCGCATTAAAACGCATTGTGAAAAACGCTTGGATCACCGATCCTGATGAAAAAGAATTCTTTCTCACCGAATTCGAGTATCTGCGAGGCACTCGGGACGAGTAGGGCAGTAGGGGGTCGTGGGAAGGATTCCGTGAAAATAGCAGTTTTTCTTTTCTCTTTGTCCTCCTCTATGCTATGCTATCTTCTCGATGGACATACAGTCACCACCAGGTCTTTTTGATATTCTTCCCAAGGATCCGCAAGAGGAGT
This sequence comes from Waddliaceae bacterium, assembly GCA_049583465.1. GTDB lineage: Bacteria > Chlamydiota > Chlamydiia > Chlamydiales > Waddliaceae > JBAUVX01. Next base: position 11,037 of record JBAUVX010000135.1, read on the forward strand.
GGCGCTCTTCGCATTTGTGGAATTTTGTCGAATCAACCATCCGCGCCACTGCGGAGTTGTACGGCTATCAAGAAATCCGCACCCCCATCATGGAACGAGCAGAATTATTCCAAAGGAGTGTAGGGGAAACATCGGATATTGTCGCAAAGGAAATGTATACGTTTGAAGATAAGGGGGGACGACTTTTATCTCTCCGTCCCGAGGGAACAGCGCCCGTCCTTCGCGCAGTCATCCAACATCAACTATCGCATGCATCCCCGATGCAGAAATATTTCTATATCGGTCCTATGTTCCGCTATGAAAGGGCGCAGGCAGGACGGTATCGACAGCACCACCAATTCGGCGCTGAAGCCCTTGGAAGTCCGGCTCCCGAGCAGGACGCCGAACTCATCGATTTACTCTATACTGTCTATACCCGGCTAGGCTTAAAAGATTTGCGTGTCGTCATCAACTCCATAGGAGAGGCGTCGTGCCGTCAAGCTTATCGAAAAGCTTTGATCGATTATCTCAGCCAATACCGCGAACAACTCTCCGAAGACAGCAAAAAGCGGCTGGAAACAAATCCTTTACGTATTTTGGATTCCAAAGATCCTCGGGATCATGCCATCATCGCCGATGCCCCTTCCATTCTTGACTTTCTCAATCAGGAATGCCGCGATCACTTTGAAGAGGTGCAGCGCTGCCTGCAACTGTTAAACATTCCTTACGAAGTCAACGACAAAATTGTCCGCGGCCTTGACTACTATAATAAAACTGTTTTTGAAGTGACCGCAAAAGAACTTGGGGCTCAAAACAGCATTGGCGGAGGGGGCCGCTACGATCAACTCATGCAAAATCTTGGGGGGCCGAATCTTCCCGCTTTGGGATTTGGTGCAGGCATGGAGCGGATCATTCAAACGATGCTCAAGCAAAACGTTGCCGCACCCAAGCCTTACCATCCCACTCTTTTTCTTATCCCCTTAGGGAAGGAAGCCAACACCCGATGTTTTTCTCTCCTTCATGATCTTCGCACCTCGGGGATCAGTGTACAAATGGATTTTTCGGGAAGAAAACTCGGCAAAGTCATGCATTATGCCGACCAAATGCAGGCAACATTCACCGCAGTTGTGGGAGATAAGGAGCTCGAATCGGGCGAGATAGCACTGAAAGAGATGGCAACCGGAGAAATCAAAAAAATTCCCTTGTCTAACTTAACAACGACACTATTGAGACTTCACAATGTTTGACTATCGACGCACCCATCATTGCGGGTTCTTGAGAAAAGAGCATATCGCAACAGCAGTGACTCTATCGGGTTGGGTCCACCGCCGCCGAGATCATGGAGGACTCATTTTTATTGATCTTCGCGATCTTTACGGATTGACTCAACTGGTTTTCGACCCTGAAAAAGACCCGGATCTACATGCTGCTGCCGAAAAATTACGATCAGAATGGGTCATCGCGATCAAAGGCCTTGTGATCCCTCGAAGGGAAGGAATGGCAAATCGCAACCTTCCAACAGGAGAGATCGAGGTCGGCGTGCAGGAAATGGAAGTTCTCTCAAAAGCCCGCACCCCTCCATTTTCCATCTGTGATGAGACTATCGAAGCCAATGAGGAAATTCGGCTCAAATATCGCTACTTGGATATTCGACGAAAGAAAGTGGCAAACAACTTAGTCCAGCGGCACCATGCCATGCTAGCGACGAGAAATTTTTTAAACGAAAAGGGATTTTTCGAAATTGCCACGCCTATCTTGGCAAAATCCACCCCGGAAGGAGCTCGTGACTATCTCGTGCCATCCCGCATCCATCCCGCTTCCTTCTACGCCCTTCCTCAATCTCCTCAACTCTTTAAGCAGCTGCTGATGATAGCGGGAATGGACCGTTATTTTCAAATCGCCCCCTGCTTTCGCGATGAAGACCTTAGAGCCGATCGACAACCCGAATTTACGCAAATCGATATCGAAATGAGTTTTGACACACCGGAAACCCTTCTTGCAATCATTGAAGAGCTGCTGCATACCATTCTCAGCACGTGCTGTGATCGGGACATTCCCACCCCCTTCCGCAGGCTCTCTTACCGAACCTGCATGGAACGTTTTGGTACAGACCGCCCCGATACCCGTTTTGGCATGGAACTTGTCACGTTAAGCGATCTGGCACAACGATCGGGCTTTTCCGTCTTCCTCGATCAACTTAAGGCCGGAGGCATTGTCAAAGGGCTTTGTGTCAAGGGAGGCGCCGATCTCTCTCGCCGAGAGATCGACAACTATACCCAATTTGTCGGTCAACTTGGAATTAAAGGGTTGGCCTGGATGAAAAAACAATCCGAAGGACTCGCTTCGAGCATTGTCAAATTCTTCCCCACCGATGTTCAGCAAGAGATGGTCGTTAGGATGGACATGCAGGTAGGCGACCTGATCTTTATGATCAGCGATTTCCCCGAAAACGCCAATCAAGGCCTAGATCATCTGAGGCGGAAAATCGCCCAAGACCGCAAGCTCATCCCCCCCAGCCACTTTGACCTCCTATGGGTGACTGATTTCCCCCTTTTCAGCTGGGATGCCGAGAGGCAAAGGTACGACAGCCTGCACCACCCCTTCACCTCGCCTCATGTTGAAGATCTCCACCTTTTAGATACAGACCCTCTCAACGTTCGCTCCTATGGCTACGACCTCATCTTAAATGGCTATGAAATCGGTGGAGGTTCGCAAAGGATCCACGATGAACAGCTTCAAAAGAAAATCTTCGACCTGCTGAAGATGCCCGCAAAAGAACAGCAGGAGAAATTCGGATTTTTCTTAGAGGCGCTTGGATATGGGACTCCTCCCCACCTAGGCATCGCCTTAGGGTTGGACAGATTGATGATGATTTTAACGGAAACAGACAATATCCGCGATGTCATTGCCTTTCCCAAAACCCAAAAAGCCAGTGACTTAATGATGCAATGCCCGGCTCCTGTCCACAAAGAACAGTTGCTGGAATTGGGCCTGTCGACAGAAGAAAAAAAATGAAGGGTAGTCAACTCTGCGGTTAAAAAGTAGCGAGCCGTACGATAACGATTAACAACAGAGAAGGAGGCAGGCCAATGACCGATCCATCGAAGCCCCTATTGGTCAGCTCTGAGTTTTTAAAGTCTTACGAGCATTCAACCCCAAGCGGCAGCAGGCATCCGCAGTGTCTCCGTCACGGCTTGAGCAATATTGGCATCGACGCTCGTCAAGAAAAATCAGCAATGATCGATTTAAACGCACTTTGCGATAGGGATTATCAATATATCTGCGAAACCGGCGATGATGGCTGGCTTGTTGCCGGCGGAGAGAAGGCAAAGCTCAAGCGGGGCCGGACACAGCTCATGCAGAAATCTGGCGTATTGGACCGGACAATGAAAATGAGGGAGGGATTTCTTTTGAAGTTGTCGATGCCGTGATAAAAACCTTGGAGTTCGGTCCAATGATTTTGCATCCTTTGAGAGTGAATTACACAGACAGCGCCGAACTGGAATTGACCCCATGGGCGAATTGTTAATGCGTTATGAGACCTTCAAACTGTAAAGGCTCGTTGCCTAATTCCATATTCAGTTTGACACACACCGTATGAGCTAGCAATTTTCTCCAAAATCGAGAAGC
>JBAUVX010000136.1:0-7824 GCA_049583465.1 Waddliaceae bacterium
AGGTTTTGCCGTCATTTCTCATGCCCGGCAACTCAGCATACTTCTCAAGTAGGTGAGTTGCCGGGTATGAGAAAGGGCGGTAAAAGATGCCAAAAGCACCTTTTCTGACTTTGTAGACACCCTCTTATGCCTCTTTCTAGGAGAAGAAGGCATCGGACTCCTCAAAAATTCTTCAGCGATCGCCCTTGTCTTGGCCCGGCGAGCAAGACCATTTTCTTCTGTAAATCTGCTGCGATCGCCGATTTTTGGTATCTCTTCATAATGACTGTTATGCAGTAAAATGCAAAATAGTCTCGATTTTTTTGCATTTTGTACAAAAACCGGCGCCGTTGCTGAATGAAGGTAAAATGATCCGTAACGTGCCACAGAACAGGGAATTATGCAAAAATACCTAATTTTATTCCCTCATGAAATGCTCTTGCAGACTCGTGATTGCAAGCTTGCGATAATTGAAAGCGACCAATTGCAGTTGCGGGTCTTTCTGCATGTCTAAGGGCAAACGACTTGGGAAAGCCGACACAAATAAGATTTTTCTTATCCAAAAAAGGATGCTAAAATACTCGAGCACCTCATCACTAGGGAAAAACTTTCCCAAATACTTTTGGTAAGCTTGACAAAATGAGATCTCGACTTGAATCCTATGATCTTTGATAAAGCGTCGAAAAATCATCCTTTTCCTCAGATGAAGAAGAGCGTGGACATAGTCTTGAACAATTGGACCAATGGGTTCAAAACCGCCAATGACAGAGTCGGCCAAATCATCGATATCCAGCATCGTTATCATTTGGTTTTCCTGATGATAAATCATATTCGATGGATTGGGATCGCCATGAATGACTCCCGCCGCAAGCGATCGGCCATTCTGTTGACTCTTTAGGTAAGCAAGATGGGCAATCACATCCTTTTTGTCAAAGGGAAAAAGACCGGGGCTTTTTGTCAACAAATGGATAAAATTTCGAATCACCTCGTCTGCTTTTTGCAAATATTTTTCCCCTACTTGCCCCTGGATGTTAATGTGTGCAGCATGAAGCTCACCCAAAGATTCTCCCATTGCCCGAACACCTTCAAGCAGAAGATTTATCTTTGATTGCCGTTCCTTTTCTGTACTCGATCCAATATCCTGAATCATCTCAAGCACTTCTTTCCCCTTCACAGGAGACATGATAATCACATCGCAAGATCGAAAGTCGGAGGTAAAATGCCCATGTGTGTTGATATCGACGCAGCGGCTTTTCTTTAACTTTAATCCTTTAAAAATTTGGTAAGATGTTAACACCTTATTGTAGGGAGAAAAATGCTTTCCGAAGGGGACGTAGACTTTAGCCGCTAGAAGAAGTTTTCCCGAGCGATCGAGGATTTGATACGCAGGTCCTCGATACTCCATGATATCGACGCCCCACAGTCTTTCGAATCGCTGAATTTGAATGGGAGAAAGATCAATATCAATGACCTCTTTCACGAGCTGCAAAATGCATTGCTTCACCCATGCATCATTAATTGGGTGCGACATCTCCCTCACCTGTTTACTATCTTTGCTGCTTCTCGATAGGCTCTTTCGCAGTCCTTGGAAGAGGGTGTAAGCTCTGCAAATTTGATTGCATCGCAACTGACCATGAAAGAGGCAAGGAGTTGCTGGGTTTCTTGATCAAACGGGGGATTGTTCGCCGCTTCTTCGAGAAATTCTTGTGTTGTCTGTGTCGATGCATGGAGTCCGAATCTTTCCTCAAGATAATTCCGAACAGTTTGCGTTAACAGAGAATAATACTCGTCAAATCGTTTTTTCCGAATCCAATCATCCGTTTGTAAAACTTTTAGCGACTGCAAAGCTTTAGCTCTCGCAGAAAGTGCCGCCCCTCTCTCTCTTTTTTCCCTTTCAGGTTTTTCTTTGGTTCGCATCCGCGCGATCAGAAAGATCAAGCACAACAGCAAAATTGCAGAAAATGTTCCCCATGGCAACGATTTTCGATGAAAAAGTCTCTGATTCCTCATTGCTTCCTTTTCCGTTTGCAACACATTTTCGAACAATTGATGTCGATTATCGGCGTCAATTTCGATGGGATTTTTTTCCGTTAAAGAAAGCAAAGGAGCAGCGATTCCGGGTTCTTCAATCTCGGGAGCGGAAACAGTGACGGAAAAAATATCTGAAATGATCTCGACGAGTTGATCCTCGTCCGGATTTTTCGGCAGAAAAGAGATGGCATACAAAGCGATTGCATGCGTGCCGAGAAGTTGCGGCTCTAATGAAAACCAAACGCGCATGTTTCCATCCGACGGAATCTGAATATCTTCAGCTGCTAGAGAAAAAGGGGGTTCTGAGAGGACGTCATGAGTCAGGAGATTTCTTCGCAGTTTTCCAATGTCCAAAGAATGCGTTTCCGGATATGCCGCAGTGATCGTTGTCCCAAGAGGCTCTTCCAGCGTGAGATCTTTTTTTGAAAGGGTGATTTCAACAGCAAATCCCCCGTCGGCCGTCCCCTTCCAGGAAACGGCCGCAGCACACCCGGAAGGGAGCAGAAAAAGAAACCATAAAAGGATGCGCTGCATTAACGTTTAATCTCTTTCATCTTAAAAAATTTACGTAAAGGATCAAGATACGGCCGGTCCGTTCGGATAAAGATAAATCCCGCTCCAATTCTTTTCATCAGCTGCTCCACTTTACCGAGTCTCTCCTGTGCCTTCTTCTGAAACTGTGCGTGTACTCTCTGATCAGAAGAATCAACCACTGAGAATTCCCCCGTTTCAAGATCTTTCACGTTCACAATTTCCATGTTTGGAAATTCAAGTTCATAAGGATCTGAAACAGCAATGGAAACGAGGTCGTGTTTATTGGCAATAAGCGAACATTCATGAGCATGCTCGGGACATAGAAAATCAGAGATGAGAAAACAAATGCACGATTTTCGTTGAATGCCGCCTAAAAAGGAAAGAGCGTCGGCGAGGTCAGTGCCGGCGTGCTTTGGCTCAAAGACCAACAACTCGCGGATCACGCGGAGCACATGCCGAATCCCCTTTTTTGGAGGTATGTATTTTTCGACCTTTTGTGAAAAAAGGATCAGGCCAACCTTATCATGATTCTTAATGGCGGAGAAAGCAAGAACGGCACCGATTTCAGCAATAAGGTCGCGCTTTAATTGGCGATGACTGCCAAAACGCGAGGAGGCGGAGACATCAACGACAAGCATAACCGTAAGTTCCCTTTCTTCTCGAAACACTTTGATATAGGGATGACTCATGCGCGCAGTGACATTCCAGTCAATCGTACGGATATCGTCGCCGGATTGGTATTCTCTCACCTCTTCAAATTCCATGCCCTGTCCTTTGAATGCCGAATGCCAAGCTCCGGCGAAAATGTCTTCGGCAAATTGGGCGGTGCGTATCTGAATGTGGCGAATCTTCTCAAAAACTTTGCGGGGAATGGCAGCCATCGCAAGAACCTAGGGAACGGGAATGGTATCGAGGATTATCCTTACAATGTCATCGGGAGAGACCTCTTCTGCTTCGGCCTCATAGGTCCTACGTAATCGATGGCGTAAAATATCGGGAGCAAGCTGCTTAATATCATGAGGAATCACGTATGCCCGACCCATGAGGAAAGCATGCGCTTTTGCGGCAATGGCAAACCCTATGCTAGCTCTGGGAGAGGCCCCAAACATCACGAGTCGTCCGATGTCAATGCCAAAGTCCTCGGGTTTTCTTGTAGCAAAGACAATGTTCAAGATATAGTCGGTGACTTTATGGTCGATATAGACTTGGTTGACAACACTGCGCGTCTCAATGATCTCTTCTGCTGTTAACACAGGCTTAGCTTGTGGAATCTCTTTCAACGTAGCCATCCGATGGACGATCTCTTTTTCCTCTTCTTGATTGGGATAATCGATCCTCACTTTCATCATGAACCGGTCTGTTTGCGCTTCGGGAAGAGGATAGGTTCCTTCATGTTCAATGGGATTTTGCGTCGCCAGGACTAAGAAAGGCCTCCCGGTAGCAAAAGTCTTTACCCCTATGGTCACTTGCCGTTCTTGCATCACCTCAAGAAGAGCCGATTGAACTTTAGCCGGAGCACGATTGATTTCATCGGCTAATAGAATATTCGTGAAAATCGGACCTTTGCTGACACGAAAGGCCCCTTCTTTTGGGTTATAGATCGAGGTGCCGATCAGATCTGCCGGCAGTAGGTCCGGAGTAAATTGAATGCGCTTGAAATCACATTGAATCACCTTTGCTAAGGAATTGACAGCCATTGTCTTAGCAAGACCGGGCAACCCTTCAAGGAGGATATGTCCATCTGCTAAAAGAGCAATAAAGAGCCGGTCGATCATTGCCGTCTGACCAACAATGACCTTGCTTATTTCCTTTTTTGCTGCCTGAAATGCTTCGCCGGCATGGGAAATGATATCTGTCAACTCATCGACATTCAAGGTCTTAGCCCAACAATCATGCCTGATTACTCTCTTGCATCATTGTTGATTTTTCACATTAAAAACACAAGTTTCTGTTTTTGGGAAACAGCGCACAAAGCATGAAAAGCTGCTGCAAGGCGTTTAGCTGTTCTGCAGCCTCTTGCTAAGCGTGTTCTGATTGAGAATCTCATCTACGTAGAACCTGAGCTGCTAGTTGACCTGTCCAAATGCCATATTGAAGTGAACATCTAAGACTAGTGCTCTTGAACAAAGGGACATAAACCCGGTAGACGGCTGCCTCTATTCGCTTATTCTTTTAAGGGGGAGATAGACCGTAAATGTCGAGCCCTCATCCTCTTCAGACTCGACGGTGATTTTTCCAAAATGCTTGCCGATAATTGTTTCGACAATAGAGAGGCCTAAACCGGATCCCCCTCTCCGCTTGGACAACCCTTTCTTTCCTCGATAAAAACGGTGAAAAATACCTTCCAGCTCTGCTTCGGGAATGCCGAATCCCTGATCGGCAACACTGATTGTCATCATGTCCCCTGCATAGCCCGCAGAAACGGTAATTTTTGCCGGTGGATCGGAGTATTTTGCAGCATTTTCCATCAGATTGTTCAACGCTAACTCAATGAGATTGGGATCTGCGATGAGATGAAAATCCTGATCGCCGCTTTTCTTGAGTTCTATCTGCGCGTCGGGATAAGCATCTTGAATGGTGACGATAGAATTCTCAATCAAGTCAAGAAGATCGCATGAAAGCAATCTAGACTCGGGAATGTGCTCGATATCGGTTAAAATGAGGAGATCTTTGATAAGAACGGTCATTTTTTGGCAGTTTCGCACAATTTTTCCCGTGATTTCCATCAACATCTCTCGAGGAAAATCGGGATTATCATGAAGGGTTTCGGCGAAGCCGCGAATGATCGTAATGGGTGTTTTCAGCTCATGAGAAGCATTGGCAACAAAATCCTTGCGCATTTCAATAATTTTGTAATGTTCGCTTCTATCCTGCAAAACAAGGATGGCCCCCATCTCGTCCTTTTTTGGGGCGGCAACGATATCTAAGTAGATCTTCCTTCCGTTTTTCTTTTTGTGTTCAATGGTGTCGGATAAGACCTTGTTCTGTTGTTGACACTGTTCAAGCAAGTGATAGCATTGCTCATGACGTAAAACTGTAGCGGGTTGTTCCAGAACATTTTGCAGTTGAAGATCCAAAATCTTCAACGCCGCGGCATTGGCAAAAGTCACGACCATTTTGTCATCGACAGCAACCACTCCCTCAATCAGCGACTCCAATACCGCCTCTTTTTCGTTTCTTTCCAACTCTAGCGTCTGGATATGCCTGCGGATTTTCACCGATAGAGAATTCAAGGTATCGGCAAGCTGGCCGAATTCATCGTTACGATGATTTGGTTTATATTCAATCTCAGGTATCGAGGTCGTGATCCCTAACTGATAAGGCCTGATCGCTGTGATGATTTGCTTAATGGGCCGAGTAAAATAATTGATGATGAACCATGTCATCGCACTAAAGAGAAGAAGCACCGCAGTTGCCGATGCAATGAATCGGTAGGTAAAATCCTTGGTTAAATTGTCGATGTAGACGAAAGGAAAAGCCGTTCGCAGCACATAGGTTTTCCCATGAAAATTAAATGCTTTCGCCAAATAGGCAAATTCTTGGGAGAGAATATCGGAATACTCTTCATGATAACCTATCCCTTCTTTAAATGCTTGGAGCACCTCGGGATGCGTCACAATAAATTCCTGGCTAAAACGAAGGCCAAGAAGATGCTTGGTGTGAGAATCATAAAGAATCTTACGCTCGTTGGAAATCAAACTCACCCGAAAAAATATTAAAGGTTTTTGTTCTTTAAGTTTTCGAATCAGTGCATCGTTATTAGGCGCCTTATCAATCTTAGAGATGAGTTCTTCCGCTCGATCCTCCATGGCTTTTTGTACCATTCCCTTGACAGTACTTTCAGCAAAAGGGAACATTAACACAATAAAGAGGAAGAAGACGATGACATACGTAATAAAAATTTTTTGCCTAAAGCTGATCATTTTTCTATTTTTAAAACTTTAAATAATTATTTTTATACATGAAATTCCTTTCATTTTCAATCATCTCGACTTTGCAAAATTTTTGGACTTGTCCCCCCTGCCAAAACCTTTCTTCATTACTCCCCTTCAAGTGGAGCTGATGGTGCAGGAAAAGAAGGCGAGAAGCTCTGCCCTATCCCTCCTGCTTCATATGGCGGAGGCAGCTCCTCTTCTTCTTCTTTGAGATCCTCGATCGCCGTCATGGACTGTCTAGCGTAGGTTTGCAATTGGGTTGTGTTTGAGTCGATTCCATATCTATATGCAAGTCCGCACACCGATAACATGGCAAGAAAAGATCCTGCAGCAACAAGATTGACAGCGTTAACGACTGCACCGACGAAAACCAGAGCCGCTCCGGCTGCTAAAGCCGTTCTCAATGCAACTTGCCATAGCGTTTGCTTCACGATCTCTTTCAGGAAGTTTTTCGCATTTTCTGTAATCATCGTCAGCTTTTCTATATCTCCATCTTTGTTATTCGTTAAGGAGGCAACATCATAGCCGTCAATCGTCTTTATTTTTTTGCCGGCATCCTCGTATTTGGCGACCGCTTTGGCAGCAAAATAGCTTGCAAGAGGCAAGATAACAGCAGAAAATAAACCGATTATGGCGCGCTGTGTTTCTTCGCTGCAACTCTGTTGACAAGGAGCGTTGTGTTCACAACGGTGGTTGACCACCGTTTGACTGACAATGGTTTGGTTGACGATGGGCCGAGATCTCATCAAAACGCGGATGAGGGAAGATAAGTCGGCCAATACCCTCCCGACGTCGGCATTTTTTCTGTTGGAACCGGCAGCTTCTCTAGCAGGGGCGGGGGTTTTTTCATTGATCATCGTTGCGACCGTGTTAAAGAAATCACTCCTCTCCGCTCTAAGCTCCCCTTTCTCACTATACGCCGGGGGGGGAATATCTAATCGGTAATTCGATAGCTGTAGCTTCATGTTTTCATCTCCTGAATTGAATCAAATTAAAGGTCGAAATTCTAATCGATGCTTATCAAAGGAGCGTTAAAATCATGTTAAGATTACATAAATCCCACATTCCGCATGTTGCGGGAGGTGATTTCAATAAATTTTTGATTCTAAGTGGGTTACAAAATCGAAGCTTGGTCTATAGTCACCAATCGAGATTTTGTAATCCACTTAGAATTAAAAAGATGAAGAAATCGCCCGCGCAACATGCGGAATGTGGGATAAATTACCCCATGGGCGAATTGTTAATGCGTTATGAGACCTTCAAACTGTAAAGGCTCGTTGCCTAATTCCATATTCAGTTTGACACACACCGTATGAGCTAGCAATTTTCTCCAAAATCGAGAAGC
>JBAUVX010000137.1:0-2308 GCA_049583465.1 Waddliaceae bacterium
TGCCGGTACGTTCAAGGTTCCTTTTACCCTCATGCTATAAAAATCACAATATTTGCACCGAAAAAGAAAAATTTTGAGGTCTATTATCCTGATTACTTAGGAAAATTTTTACGACTCATAATTGCTGTTTATGATAACCTCGCGGGAGCAATAGAGAAACTCCGGTTAAAACCCGTGTTGTGTGGGAAACTGCTGCTACAGGTGATTTTGAGTGCCTGGATTTTTTCTGCAAGGCCGCAGGCAATCTTTTTAGGGCTTGGCAAGGACTTGCAGGAAAAAGATAGGTGCTTAAAATCATTCCTCGAGAGGTTTTCCGCACAACCCGGGTTTAAAGTTGCTATGCTAACCCATGAATGAGCAAAATTGATTGCATTTTACAGAAATGATCGATACATTGCTTTGGTTATCCACCCAAAGAACCGTCAAATCCTTTGATTGATGTCGAGCAATCGTCGAATGCTACAGGTTAGGATCGGAGTCAATCCAACGTGTTGGATGAACACACCCCTCCCTTCCTTCCGCCGCTCTCTTTCACAAGAACAATTGTTATCGGAAATCTCTTTTATGGGGTATCAAGGGGTTGAACCGAACAATTTTCTTCACGAAAATACGGTCATATCTCCAGCCATGCTGCATGCAAGAGATCTTTCGTTTATCGGGAAATGCCATCCTACCTACATATTGGGGAATGGCATTGAAAAAGAGATCGAACGATTTAAACAACAGCTCGACGAGGTTTTTAGGTTAGGAGGCGAGGTCGTCATTCTCGTTGAAAGCACCGGAGCCGTCTGCCGCCGGAAGGGCGTTCCTTTAACTCGAAGACCCATCATCCGGGAAGAAAAGACATGGAAGGAGCTTTGCGAAGGGCTAGAAAGAATGGCTCGTTTGATTCACGAATGCGGAATAATCAGCGCCTATCATCACCACATGGGAACGGTGATTCAAAGTAAGCAAGATATCGACAAATTGATGCAAGGAACGGAGGCATTGGGACTTTTATATGATACAGGACATATCGCCTTTGCTCAGGAAAATCTTTTGTCTATTTTGCAGGAATATCATTCTCGTATCACCCATGTCCATATTCAATCGGTTTCTCCCTCTGTTCTTCCTCTTGCGTTAAAAGAAGACAGGAGCTTTTTCACCTCCATAGAAAATGGGATTTTTACCATGCCCGGGGAGCAAGAATGGCTCGGATTTGAAGAATTTTTAGATTTATCCCCCATCATCGAATCTCTGCTCGCTTCTGATTATTCCGGATGGATCGTCATAGAAGGAGGACATGTGCCGAGTAGCAAAGATCTCTTTGCTTATGGCACAATGGGATATGAGATCATACATTCCTTGTTGGTCCAGGAAGAGTTTCGCTACGCAAAATATTGATCTTTATGCAAGTTTCGGATTCTTGCAGACAATTGAGTTGGAGAGAGTGCTGTAGATGGAGGACGATTAGCTTATGAGCCTTCTGAAAAATGTTGATAAAGAAAACGATAAGTCTTTCTCATTGCAGGATAATAATGTTTAATCCTTTGGTAAATTTCAAGAGCAAGTTCGTGCCTGTAAGTGTGTGAAGTCTGGTTACGGTCCCTAAGCATTTCTATCCACAGCGATTCATTGTCCAACCAGCCGCTTGCATAAGCCTCTTGCAGTATCTCTTTGGGCAAATTCACTTTTCTTCCTTTTGAGGCAAGAAGATGTTTCAACGTTTTCCAAAAAAGCTCTACAGAAAACTCAAATCGTTGAATGGTAGCATCTAACATAAAATCGTTTTTATCCAAAGGTTCACTTAGCGCTTCATTTAGCCTTTCAAGAGCATCGCCCAAACTCGTTAACGATTGCTGCCATCGAATATCACTCATTTTTTATATACAATCCTCCCTTGTTTCATGATATTTTCTTTTAACTGTTGTGAAGAGATTAAATCTAAACGAATACAATCAATCTTGAGTAGGGTATCGGCTTCTTCAATGATCTCCATCACTTGCTGCCAGTCCCCCCGGGAAGCTTTCGGACAAACCACTGCAAGATCTATGTCCGATCTAGGATTGTGATCATTTCTTGCACGAGAACCATAGAGATAGATGACTTCAATAAAAGGAAGAGAAGTTAACTTTTGAAAAAACCGGTAGCGTTCAAGTTCCATGAACCTATCCGTAAATTGCTATTTGTTCAGATTTTTTCATTTTTTGAGGGATTTTTTTGTTCTTCTTCGAAGGCAAACTTGGACAAGTTTGGCAAGAAGAAGAGCAAAAAAAGATCCAACCAATGAAGAAAGATGGCGAATATGAATTTGCGGATAGGTTCATAC
>JBAUVX010000138.1:0-11302 GCA_049583465.1 Waddliaceae bacterium
CTTTCTCTCTGTGCTCTCTGTGTCTCTGTGTTTTACACTAACAACCATGCTTTAAATGAGTGGTGAAACTAGTACCTGCGCATTATCAACCGAAATCGCAAAATCGCAATTCGCCCATGGCGTGAACTATAAATTCAAAGAAAGCCGATCAATTTTTTTATGCATAAACCATTTTTTTATCCTGATGTATTTCATTGCAATGGCTGCACCACTATGTGCGCAACGCAGCCTTGTTGCATAATTCAATGACCGCAGGCTGATGCAAGCCCTCTGCAATTTGAATCTGTCTAACCGTCGACTGCGTCTCATCTGCCTTAATGAAAGCCCAAGCCGGTCAGCACCTTCGCCCATAGCCAGGTTACCGTTCTCAATTTCGAGCACTATAGCTTGTCTATCCGGCTCCCTCTCGCTCACGTGTAAATCTCCCAATCTTGTACCCCTAGGTTAAAATTTTTCTAAAGGGGACATTTTAACATAGTTTTAGGGAGGACATTATCACGTTGCTGTTAAACGGTTACGATTTTGGTATGAAAAATTCATTCGTTTGTTTATGATAAGCTTGTTTTAAAAAAAAACCTTACTAATTTAGCGGGAGCATTTGAAGTCGCATGGTTTCAATTATCGAAAAATATAGCAAGTACTTCACCTTGAAGCATGAGATTTCTTCCGGGGAAGAGAAACAGCAGAAGTTTGGGGTTTTTATCGGCGTCTTTGTCCCCTGTTTGTTAATGCTTTTCGGAGTCATCATTTTTTTGCGGCTTGGATGGGTTGTAGGCCAAGTGGGCCTGGGAACTACATTGTTCATTATCTCGATGTCAACAGTGATTACATTCATTTCAACCCTTTCAATGGCATCCATCTCGACGAATATTCCGGTAGGGAAGGGAGGTGTGTATTACATTATCTCCCGATCACTAGGAATTGAAGTAGGGTCAGCAGTGGGTCTTCCCCTTTATTTCAAGCAAGCACTGACCATTGCATTTTGTTGTGTCGGCTTTGCTGAATCCCTGCACGATTTGATCCCCTCTTGGTCGATAACAAGTATCGGATTAAGCACTCTGGCAGTACTTACTCTTATTGCTTATACTTCGGTAAAAGGTGCTTTGAAGGTACAAGTAGCCATTTTTATCCTCTTGATTTTTTCTTTTATTTCCTTATTTACCGGAAGAACTTTGGAATCCACGCCTGTCTCCGACTTCACCCCTGCAAACACAAATCTTGGCTTTTGGACAATCTTTGCGATTTTCTTTCCCGCAATGACGGGTGTGGAGTCAATTGTCTCATTATCGGGAGACTTAAAGAACCCCAGCCGATCCATTCCTATCGGAACCATTACCGCCTCCATTGTCTCGTACATCGCCTACACAGCGATCGCGATATTTCTTGCTAAACATGTCCCCTTGGAGCGATTAGCCAACGACCCGCTAATTTTACAAGACATTGCCTCCGTTCCCTCCTTAATTATCCTCGGAATATGGGGAGCCACGTTATCCAGCGCTCTAGGAGGGTTGCTGAGCGCACCAAGGACGCTCCAGGCGATATCGGACGATGGCATTTTACCGAAATTTTTCGGTAAAACGTATGGATTCGCTAACGAGCCGCGGGTTGCAACTTTAATCACATGTTCCATTGCGTTTTTGGGGATCTACTTCGGTAGCATTAATGTGATCGCCCCTGTGATGACAATGATTTGCTTGGTATCCTATGGGACCTTAAATCTTTCCTCCGGTTTTGAGACATTGATGTCCAATCCAAGTTGGCGCCCGCTCTTTCGCATTCACTGGCTCGTTTCTGTCATAGGGGCGCTTTTATGCCTTCTTACCATGCTGATGATCGATGCAGGGATTGCCATTATTTCCTTGATAGGCGTTGTCGGCATTTATCTGACCGTAAAGAAAAATCAATTCCAGGGATCTTGGGCCGATATACGGCAGGGAATCCTCATGTTTATCTCTAGAACCGCTATTTATGAACTTGCCTATGGACCCAGTTTTTCCAAATCTTGGCGTCCACACTTTTTGGTTTTTACCAAATCTTCCGAAGAATACTCTCATCACCTGCTCTCTTTCACAGAAGCCATTAGCCAAAGTAAAAGTTTTTTAACCATGGCCTCCTTTGTCTCTGATTTGACGATCAATACCGAGAAAAAGAATCTATTGAGCGAAATGATCGTCAAAAGACTGAAAAGTAAAAATATCCATGCTTTCGTCAACATTGGCGAAGGAGAGAATGTCTTTCCGGAAATGTGCCACATGCTAAAATACTATGGCCTTGGCCCTTTAAAGCCCAATACTGTGATTTTTGGCGGGATTAAAACAAGCAGCGAAGCGGGAGAATTTTTAACGACAATTGAATGCGCACTCGATCGCTGCTATAATATTGTGATTGTCAACGATGAAAAAAAACCGGTTTCCAATGCCAAAAAGGAAATTCGCGATATCCATATCTGGTGGGATGATCAAAACCAGGATAGCTCGGAGTTGATGCTGGTCTTTGCCTACATGATGCAAAGAAATCCCAGCAGGAAAAAATGTAGAATCTGCCTGAAGGCAATCGTAAAAGATGAGCGAGCAAGGCAGGGTAAGACAAAATACTTTCAAGATTTAAGCGTAAAATTGCGCTTTCCGATAAACATTGACGTTTATGTCTCACCGGAACCGAATAACGTGAGGTTTCAGTTTGTCAAGACTTTTTCAGCCAATGTAGACATCGTATTAATGGCGTTAAAAAAACATGAAGATGAAACTCCCTCTAAGGAACCGTATGCCGACTATCTAAAAAAGATGTCAAAAATCACCGATGAAAATCCCAATATCGTTCTCGTCTTAAGCTCAGATCACACCCCGCTGGACTCCATCTTGCGATAAGTTCTAAAGATCAAATCCCTTGAACAGGTACAATTTTGTATCGAGGCGGTGGTATGGAGGGGCTGAACGCTTACGTGTGATCCCATTGCGCCGAAAAACCCTTTAATATACACATTTAAATCCAATACGTAGCAAGAAAAATAAACAACCTCCACATCCATCCGGTATTTCACTGCAGCGATTCAGTATCGATATTCGTGCGGATGGTGATACACTCCCCAATCAGGCTCTTTTCGACTGCCATTGAGCCAATGTTCCCATTCGACCATGGGAGCTCCGACACTTCCTGTATAATCGACTCTCCACAACTCCAACTTGCCGCTTCCGGGATTAACGATAAAAGCAAAATGGTCTTTTACCCAGTTTGTATCGGCAAAAATAATGGGTGCCGGCATTGCCAAACCCTCTTGTTGGGCAATTTGACTGATCAATAGGGGGTAGTCGACTTCAGTCGATGTTGAAGAAGTGACAAGAGCAATCATGGCCTTGAGAATATTTTGCAGTCCTTTGGCGCTGACTGTTTTTTCTGTGCCGATTCTCCCTGAAATGTCTTCCAAGAGAGTGAGAAGATTCTCCTTGGTTCTCTCAGAAAGTTGCGGGATGCGGGAGAGCAGGGTTTCCACTTTTTCCTTCAACTGATAACTAGGGAAAAGGGGAAGCAGCGAGTAGAGTGTCGCGTCAATTTGGGCTGAGGATAAGACACCCCTTCCAACAAACTGCAATCCGGGAGTGAGAGCAATGGTATCGACAATGTGCTGACGAAAATCCTGCACGTTCATCGCTCCTCCGAGGCGTTGAAAGCTCTGCCTAAAATAATGCTGATAATTCTTGGGAACCTGGCCATAAAGGTTGTCAATCACAAATTGCATCCGATCTGCATCCACATACAGTTGCTGAGAAAACCTTTCCATCGGTCGAACAAGGCGGTCTCTGACCCAGGTATAGGTAAACTCTGAGCTTTTCCATGCCCGTTTAAAAGAGGGGTACCCCGGTTTTAGCAAAAAGGCGTGTGTTGGGGAGTGGATCAATAAAGATTTTTCAGAGTCGTTTTCGAATTCCTCCCGGATAGAGTCGGGTATTTCCTTGACGACATCTGAGAGAAAGACGAGCAACTCCATCGGGTTTTCCACCCAACGGGAAACCTCTTTGGGATTGTCTCCTAATCGAAAATAGCAACTGACCAGAGTACTCATCGACCCTCCGGAAGTGTACACCCAAGGTTTCTTTTCAATTTTATCGAGGTGTTCCAATGGATCTTTGATCACCGGAGCTTTGTGGGCAAATGCCATCCGATGAAATGCTGTTTCGATAAACTCTTGCGATCTGACACGGCTGACGATAGCTGTCACGATTTCGCCTAAATCGTCTTCCAGCCCGCTCATTTCTGGAGATCGGGCAAGTTCCATCTCTGTTGCCGTAAAAAATCCTACTAGTGCCTCGATAAACTCGAGGTGGTGATTAATCAAGGTCCATTGCGATGTATTCGTTCGTCCATGCTTGTAGAGTAAACGAAATCCCGCGGGGCTGTCGTCATATGGCCCTGTTGTCACTTCGTGAATGTCTGCATCGTAAATTTCCTGAAAATAACTCGGAAACAGCCGGTAATAGAGGTCGACTAACCCGTCGAAAAGATTCGCATATCGCCTGGCTTTTTGATGAAATGTATCTCTTAGCTCTTCAATCGATCTGAATTCGTTCGCTTTCGCTTGATAATCGATGCCCATCCATTTGGCTTCTTGCTCTGACGAGGCGCTCCGAATCCGACGTTGCAAGTATTGAAGTTGGGTGTACAGCTGCTCATAGTCAAACTGATACTCTTGGACTTTTTCATTGCATTCGTCGAGTTTTCTTTTCAAAATTTCATAGAGGCAAGGACCAATTCCTCCTTTCTCATTTGGACCGAACCCCAAGCTCGAGTACAAATTCCATTGGGTAAACCTAGCTTTAGTTTCAGAAAAGGAGGCGAGAGTAAATTCCCAGGCTTTCAACAAAGCATTATCTGCATAGGATTTAAAAATGTTTTTTGCCTCTGCAAACTTCTGTAAAAACTCCGAACATCGCCGGTGTTTTCCACTCCCCTTTGCCGACACAGGCAGTTGCATGAGCAACCCCCCGTGAATCATCCCCTTAGGTCTCATTGCATCTTCCTCTAAATCCTCTTCAGTGAGAGCGAAATGCCGCAAAAACAAACGGCGCAAGATATCTTCGATTGTTGCGATAAATACTGTTTGTGCCGTTTCCCAGTTATTTAAAATCTCGAGAATCAGCTTTTTACATTCCTGCTGTTTCTTTTTAAGAGAGAGATCAGGAGGAATCATCTCAACAGATTCTAGAGCTTTAATGATACCGGGAGAGAGCCAAATTTTCTGCTCTTCTAACGCAGGTCCTTTTTCAAAGACAAAAATGCGTCGCAAGTCGCCGGCACCCCAGCTATAGCTAAGGGGTGCGGCATATTCGATTCCCTCCACAGTCCGTACTAATCTCCCGGCTCCCAATAGTTCCTGAATGTCTTTCAGAAAAACTTCCGGCTGTTCCCTATGAATGATAATCGCGGGCGCAGTAGCAAAACAGGATCCGACATTTTGCCGTAAATAACAGAGTAGAGCGGCCAAAGCAGCGCGACGAGCGTACGCATCGGTAATCACTGTTTTTTCTGACAGTTGAAGCGTTTCGCGAATGATTTGATCAGCATAACGGTGCATGTGGGGTTTGCTGATGAGATGAAGCTTCCTCGCAAGTTGCTTGTCGGTTTTTAGAAGAGTAAGAGTTTTAATGAGATGCTCATTGCGCTTTGCGTCATATTGTCTGTTCGGGCCGAGAGAGTATTGATAGTGCTTGAGGTTCTCGGCCACCCGAGAAACCATGGAAAGATCAAGCTTTCCCTTGTCGTCGATGAGCACATCCACGAGTGTTCGGGTGCGTAACATATTTCTTACCGAACAACTCTCTTGCACCAGTGATTCATCCAAGCGGCCGGAAAGCTCTTCGTATTCTTCAGCAACGATTCTCTGAAACTGATCGGCAACCTCGGCATCAGCCTCGCTTCTCATTTGGCTAAGTGAGCGAAACACCCGTGGATAAAATCGAGGATCTTCGACGGGGACATCCACATCTGCAAGAATTTTCTTGATCTGTTCCTGTTCTTTTTGCTGCATACAACTCTTCCGCTTATTCAGCCCCTTGTCCCCATCTTAAGTCAAGTGTTTCGGTCAGCTGCGAGAAGCCGTCTATTGTGTTTATTCTCGCTTGCCGAATTCTTCGATTGAAGAAGTAGACAAGAAACTTAATTGATTATATATAAATTATGAATCATGATAAAATATTGCTTTTCATGCAAACTCTTATGGAAGCGACGATGCAGATTATTCTCCAAGATGGGTCAACGATAATCTTGCCGGAAGGGAGTACTGCTGAAAACCTAGTCGACAAACTTAACCTCAGAGGACCCGGCGAGGCGTTGGCTGCGAACATCAACGGAAAAACCGTTGATTTACACCATCTTCTCCAAGATGGCGACAGAGTGATCCTCTTATCCTTTGACGACCCTGAAGGAAAAGGCATTTTCTGGCACACCTCTGCCCATGTCTTAGCTCAGGCAATCCTGCGGATCCGGCCCGATGCAAAACCCACAATCGGCCCTCCGATTGAAAACGGTTTTTATTACGACTTTGCCAACCTGCAGATTTCCGATAGCGATTTCCCTTCCATTGAAAAGGAAATGAAAGCGATTGTCTCTGAAAATTTCAAATCAAAACGGGAAGTGTTTGCAACAAAGGAAGAGGCGCTACAGTCTTTTGCCGGCAATCCCTATAAATGTGAAATGATCCAAGAGCTCGGGGAACAAGAGGAGATTTCAGGCTATCGGCAGGGAGAGTTTTTTGATCTTTGCCGAGGTCCCCACCTCCCTTCCCTCGGTAAAATCAAAGCGCTAAAAATCATGAAAACCTCGGGTGCCTACTGGCGAGGAGACCCGAAAAAGGAAATGCTCACCCGCATTTATGGCATCACATTTCCCGACAGAAAACAGCTTGTAGACTACCTTCATTATCTCGAAGAGGCAAAAAAACGGGACCACAGAGCACTTGGAGCAAAACTCAACCTCTTTTCCCTCTCCGAAGAAGGACCGGGCATGCCCTTTATTCACCCTCATGGAATGACCATTTGGACAGCCCTCACGTCTTACCTTCGAGAATCCCTGCTTGAGGCAGGTTATGCAGAAATCAAAACCCCTATTTTACTGTCTCGAGAGCTTTGGGAGCTCTCAGGGCACTGGGCCAACTACCGCGAGCTGATGTTTACCTCCGAGATAGAGAAACATGACTACGCTGTGAAGCCGATGAATTGCCCAGGTTGCATGCTGTATTACCGAAAACACATCCACAGCTACCGAGAGCTCCCTCTCCGTATTGCCGAAATCGGCAATGTCCACCGCAATGAACCTTCGGGAGCACTCTCAGGCCTTTTTCGCGTCCGAAGCTTCCACCAGGATGACGCCCATGTCTTTATGAAGCCCGGCGATATCGAAGGAGAAATCCTGAGCATCCTTCGCTTTGCCGATGCTCTTTACTCCCTTTTTGGCCTGAGCTACCACCTTGAGCTTTCAACAAAACCGGAAAAGGATACCATCGGCACCGATGAAGAATGGGAAGCCGCCGCAACAGCGCTAAAAAATGCGCTAAACACTTGGGGGCAAGACTATCGCATCAACGAAGGAGAGGGTGCTTTTTATGGTCCAAAGATCGACTTGCATATTCGCGATGCCATCAACAGAAGGTGGCAGTGCGGAACGATCCAATTGGACATGGCCTTGCCGGATAAATTTGAACTGGAATACACTGCACAAGATGGAACAAAGCAAAGGCCCGTGATGTTGCATCGCGCCATTTTTGGCTCCATCGAGCGTTTTATGGGGATCTTGATAGAACACTTTGCCGGCAAATTTCCTCTATGGCTTAGCCCGCGGCAAATCCGCGTCCTCACTGTCGCCGACCGGCATCAATCGTACGCTCGTCAACTGGCCAAACAACTGCAAGAAGCGGGGTTTCTCTGCGATGTCGACGACAGTGGAGAGTCGGTAAGTAAAAAAGTGCGTCAAGCACAGCTAATGCAGGTTAACTATATGCTGACAGTCGGAGACAAAGAGGTGGAACGTTGCACCTGCAACCTAAGGACCCGTGACAATGTCGTTCATGGTGAAGTCGATATTGGAAATTTTATCGGCACTCTCACGCAAGAAAAACATCAGAGACTGCTAACATCTCCCTTTGAAAAGTCATGAAGCAGACGATCGCCATCAGCAGCTTTAAAGGAGGCACAGCCAAAACATCGACTGCTTTGCACCTGGCTGCTGCTTTGGTTAAGGAGCACAATAAAAAAGCCTTGCTCATTGACTTTGATGCACAAGCGAATCTGACTACCGGGCTTGGGTTTGATCCTGACGAGCACGATAGTTTAGCCAACGTCTTGCAGGGAGCGCAGCGCGTGGAGGACGTCATCCAACACACCTGCATCGAACATCTCGACCTCATTCCCGCAGACACCTGGCTAGAGCGGGTCGAAGTGACAGGGTCCCTTGCTTCCGATCGCTACTCTCACGAACGCTTGCGCGCCATCATTGCTCCTCTTAATTATGATTTTGTCGTGATCGACACCCCTCCTTCCCTGGGCTGGTTGACGGAATCGGCACTGATTGCCGCTCAGCACACCCTCGTCTGTGCGACACCCGAGTTTTATAGTGTAAAAGGGTTGGAACGTCTTTCTCAGTTTGTCGAAAACATTGACAAACGCCATCCCTTAAACGTCATTGGGGTGCTCCTCTCCTTTTGGAATCAAAGAGGGATGAGCAATCAAGCATTTTTGGATGTCATTGAACAAACATTTCCCAACAAGACTCTGGAAGCAAAAATTCGTCGAGATATCGCCGTGTCCAAGGCATCGATTTATGGAAAACCCCTGTTTGAAACCGCCCCGTCGAGCCGAGCCGCCAACGATTTTCGAGCGCTGACAAATGAAATCATTAAACGTTTGCATTAACGGCCGTTTTGGACCAAAAAAAGGAGTGTCTTTTGGTCCAATGCTCGGATTATACACACTTGCTAGACACACTCTTATAAGGAGGCGCTATGACACATGTGAATGCAATGCTGGAGAAAAGGCTCAAACAAGGAGAAAAATCTTCCAAAATGGAGGAAATGGCCCAAAAATCTGCTAAGGGAAGCCTCACTCCATTTTCAGGGATGTTTAGCACAGGAGAGTTGCAAACTAAGGAAAAAGATCTTCTAGAGGCCCTTCTACAGAAATATTCCACAGACGCCCCTCATCTCACCGAAGACTTGCAGGCGTTGATCACCATCACCTCGGAGATCAAAGCCATTCACAGTCAATCGGCCCTTCTTCATGGGGAGAGGATCAAAAAAGCGCAAAATATCCTAAAAGCCTATCGTGACGGCGCCTTTACGACGTGGCTCATCACCACTTACGGCAATCGCCAAACCCCCTACAATTTTCTCCATTACTATGAATTTTATATCGCAATGCCAAAACCGCTGCGCACTCAGGTCAATGCGATGCCGCAACAAGTAGTCTATTCTTTAGCAAGCCGAGAAGGGCCCTTGGAAAAAAAACAGGAAATCATTGAAAATTACCGTGGTGAGACCAAAACGGAAATGTTGCAGCGCATTCGAGACACCTTTCCCCTTGCTGTTGAAGACAAAAGAAAAGAGAATATTGGAAACGGGGTGCTGAAAAGCTTGAAGCGTCTGATGGCACTAGTAAGTCGGCGTCAGTCCCGCCTAACAGTTGCCCAAAAAGGGGAAATTTTTGAACAGCTAGAGCAACTCTATCATTTGGTCGAACAGTGCAAAACAGGGTGAAAAAAAAGAGATAACCTTACAACCCGGGTTTTTCCGGTTCTAAACTCGAAAAATGAGGAAACCAACGAGCCTAACCCCTTGTGGGTTAGGTGAGAAGATTTACACATTTTTGTAAAAATGGCAATTTCGCCACGAGGATTTTTTTAGGGACGACTAAGTAGTCGGCCCTGAAAAAGTAAGGCTCCCGAGGGAAAAATTTGCCCCCCCCTCTAGGAGAGCTAGGAGGTAAAATTTGCAATGTTTTGAATCACGTTAATTGATTTCCTTGCAAATTTTAACGAGGTAGCCGTACTCGCGAGAGAAAAAATAACCATTTTTGAAACAAAAAATGAGGAAACTGACGAGCCCAACCCCCCTGTGGGTTAGGTGAGGAGGTTTACACATTTTTTGTAAAAAGGGCATTTTTTCGCCGCGAGGACTTTTTTAGGGACGACTAAGTAGATACCATTGACCGTTCACGAGGTATGAGCAATGATTGGCAGTGTTGAGATTATCGTGATTTTAGGATTAGTCCTTTTGCTGTTTGGAGGCAAAAAACTTCCTGAGTTTGCAAGAAGCTTGGGAAAGGGCATCCGCGAGTTTAAAAAAGCCACGCAAGGAGAAATTGACGACGAGACCGACAACGAGCCAAATTAAGCAAGGGAAGCTTTCGCGTTGACCAAATGCCAATTCTTGAATTTGAATGTGTTTAACCCTTGCGTGTTAACCTTCTTTTTGGCCCTAAATCCGCGCTAAACAGGTCTTATGGAAAACGGAACGTTTTGGGAACATGTCGAAGAACTTCGCCAAACACTTATCAAAATTCTCTTGGCTGTGGCTGTGGGCAGCGTCTGCTCCCTCTTCTTTTATGAGCAGGTGATGCATGTTCTCACCCTCCCCTTGGAAAGTGAGCGCCGGCACTTGATGATACTCGCACCAACTGATGGGCTGGCCATGGTCATGAAAACCTGTTTTTTGGTCGGGGCAGTCATTTCGTCTCCCGTTTGGCTGTACTACTGCCTACAATTTATTGCTCCTGCTTTACGTTCTCAAGAACGGAAGTTGATCGCCCCTTTTTTTCTTTTGTCTTTTATTTTTCTCCTGCTGGGGCTGTTGTTTGCTTTTTTTGCCGCCATTCCCTTTGCCAATCAGTATCTCGATGCGTTCAATACTCGGCTTGGAGAGAATTGTTGGACTTTACCCCACTATATCGACTACACCTTGTTGCTTTTACTCGCAAATGCTCTTGCTTTCGAGCTCTGCGTGATGATGCTTTTTTTCGTTCATTACGGCATTTTTTCCTCTCGCCTCCTGATTGCAAGGAGAAAAGGGGTCATCATCGGCATTTTCATCCTAGCGGCCATTCTCACACCGCCGGATGTTTTCACCCAGCTGATGCTCGCCATCCCCTTAATCGCCTTCTATGAAGCGGCGATTCTCTACTCTTCTTTAAAAACCCGGGTTGTGAAATCTCGGTCACGTTTACCTTCACGTTCCTCGCAAAAATAGAAATTTCCACTTTCTCCTTCTACCCCGGGTTGTGACCTATTTCCCGGCAGCGGGTTTTTTTAGGCGCGTAGATAC
>JBAUVX010000139.1:0-3355 GCA_049583465.1 Waddliaceae bacterium
TGCCGGTACGTTCAAGGTTCCTTTTACCCTCATGCTATAAAAATCACAATATTTGCACCGAAAAAGAAAAATTTTGAGGTCTATTATCCTGATTACTTAGGAAAATTTTTACGACTCATAATTGCTGGAAAAGTCGTGCCGGATATCCGGCACAGTGATGAAAAAGCCTCATCTCTTTTTAATGGGGGAGATCAAGGTCATCATCACATGTACTCACCGACGAGGACGAATAAGAGATGTCATCATCAGAGTCATCATCCGACGACGAAGTATGGATAGAAAAAGGCCGGTCCCGGTATGGTAATGGGTTTGCCAATTCTTTGACCTCTTCCAGCCATAGGGTGTAGACTTGTGCTTTCTCTATGCGATTACGGTCGAAATCGGCTTTTCTTGCAACACGGCTAAAAAAATTGCTGACTTCTTGGAGCTTTCGTTCCACAACTTGATGGTGGCCCATTATTTTCAAGAACATGCTGGATCCCCAAAGCCCATCCATAAAAATATATTTTACCCATCGAATAAGATTTAGGCGATTTGAAATTTCCTGAAGGAGATGGTTGGGAATCAATTTAAGGGCTACTGCGGATGTGAGAGCTAAACCGCCGGCAAACACCGGATTCTCAATCGCCCAAAGAATTATCTCAGCAACAACAAACATGGGGGGGTGGAAGAGAAGAGCAGTTACATAGAGGGGGGCATAAGGGGCGGCGTTATCGAGGAATATAAGGGGGATGATTGAAGAGTAAAATACGAAGTACAGGACAAGGGTTGTGTGCCCATCCCGGGCCAAGGACACCGCCCTCGCTAGGTTCCCGGCAAGCCTTGCAATACCCTTTGGCAGTTGTATCCAACACACCTTTTTCCACGTTGGGTAGTTCGATTTCCAAGAAGCCCCGCATTTGTTTTTGGCAGATAGAATCAGTGCCTCAGGGACACTCTTCCATGCTCGATCAAAAATTGCTTTGAGGCAAGCTGCGTGTGGATCGGCGACCGGATAAGCATATCTTTGACTTGCGCTGCTGTCTTTGTTGAGCTCGCGTAAAAGGTCTTCAGAATTTTCTTGGTTTGAAGGGTTGGAAAAGCATTCACCAACCCGGTATTGCAAGCGGTAGGGGGGGTATATCATAACAGTATGATTAATCATTAGCATCGACCTCCTGATTATCGACTGTTTGAGGTAAAAGAATGCCTTGGGAAACCAGCAACCACTCCATCAACTCGGAAGAAATACCGTCGGATTCGATCTCTTCTAATGAAAGAGCTTCTAAAAATTCTTGCGCACGGTTTCGGTTCAGGGTATTGCAAGCAGCTTCTCTCACATCGAGTTCACCATGGACAATGCGCAGTGCTGTATCATTCTGAAGAGGAAGTCGTTGCTGAATTTTTTTCACTTTCTCCAGATCGTTCATTATTTCTTTTAATTCATCAAGTGCAAGAGCTGCTAATTCTTCTATCTGTTGTTGCAGCGTTTTTGCAAGAGAATCATTTTTGGCAAGCTCCTTAACATTTGTGATTTTTTTTCGGATTGCGACGAGGCGTTGCAGATCATTGCCAAACTTTTCACGGGCAAATTGAGGTTGAGCTGCGATTTGCTTTTTTACCTCTTCTTTAGCAAACAATTCGTCGAGGAAAGTCTCCCATCCATCTTCTATCGATGGCAGTTCATCTGCAGCATCGATGGCAAGTTGTAGATAGACTAAATCATTTTCTCTTTCCTGTAGCGGCTCCTCGAGGATAACTTCGATCTCATCGGCAGCTTGGTCCTCACGAACGCTATATTTATCTTTTTCCCAGTTGTTCACTTGGTCTAGCAACACCTGGTCTTGCAGCCAATCAAACAGCTTCTCTCTGAGAGATTGGGAGTTTTTAATTTTATCCTGGACACAATCGATGATGTGATTCACAGTATATCCCGGGATTTTGATGCTGCCGTCCCGACTAAGATATCCCCGGAAAAAATTGTGTAAGTGGGATTCTTGGTCAAAAAAAACCGAGTAGTTCTCGGAGATATTTTTTGATCCGGGAATACCCAAAAGCCCTCCCAGGTGCTGCATATAATTAGAATATCTATGAGGGTCTGCAACCGGGTGGATTGCTATCTGCTTGTTTGCTAAATCGAGCCTTTCTTGCGCTAGCAGATCGAACAACGCATCTTTTAGTGTCTTGATGTGGGACCTTTCGCTGTCGCCACAGGCAAAGTGGTAGGCAGCCATTGTGTCACCCATGTACCGGGCACCACAGTAAGCCTTTGCCATGAGGGCCATATCCAAAACGACACGGTTTCGGTTTTCGAGCAAACTGATGTAGGCATTCTTTTTAGCAGAGTCTGTAATAGGGATTCCTTTTTCATTTACTTGCTTAAAGGAGTTGCGTATGCTTTCTTCATTTTCCTGTTCAAAGGTGGCAAGGTCGCTATTTACCTTGTGAATTGCCAGTCGGATGGCATCTTCGATCTGCTGGTAGAAGTTAGCCAGCTCGACCGCTTCTGTTGGGGTTGCTGAAAAAGCAATGCGGTTTGTTACCCTTTCAGTGTAGAGTTTAAGGTTTTCTTCTAACTGGGCAGGCGTATAGAGCGTGTTCGCATCTTTGCGACTCGATTCCGGGACATAGGCGAAATCGTCTGGCTCGGTGAAATTAATTTCTTTGAACATCTCAAGCAAGGTAGCCGCTGAAACGTCGTCGGGTACCCCTGTTGTGTCGAAATTTACAGAAGATACCTGCATATGGCTAAAGTCGATATGCTTAGCGGTATCCTCGGAAAATGTTTGTAAATAGTCAGTATCAACAGGCGGTGAATAGTGCTCTTTCAAAAAGTCAAACGTCGAGTTGATCCCCGTTGCTGCCAGTTCGGATACCCAAATAGCTACCCGCACGACAGCCCAATAGGGACTCATCGGCGGCCCGAAGTTTTCCAAGGACCCGGAGTATCCCAAAACAGTACATTTAAATAAACTCCAGGAATGGTTCAGAGTGTCATGCGCCCCCTGGCCTAAGGCAGAAAAGCTGACCCTGATGAAAGTCAAGCATTGCTGTGCAATCCACGACACTCGCTCTGCTAAGGTCATCATTTGTTTTTCAGGAGCCTTGTTGTATGGGCTCAGATCCACCTCGTAGGAATCAAGAGGTAGATCTCGTATGATTGGAATCCGCGGTACCCTTTGCATGACAGTCTACTCTTTAGTTTTTTGCATAGCACTATAAGACCGGAAAATTAAGAAAATATAAAGAAAACCCCATGGGCGAATTGTTAATGCGTTATGAGACCTTCAAACTGTAAAGGCTCGTTGCCTAATTCCATATTCAGTTTGACACACACCGTATGAGCTAGCAATTTTCTCCAAAATCGAGAAGCCTG
>JBAUVX010000140.1:0-7291 GCA_049583465.1 Waddliaceae bacterium
CTTTCTCTCTGTGCTCTCTGTGTCTCTGTGTTTTACACTAACAACCATGCTTTAAATGAGTGGTGAAACTAGTACCTGCGCATTATCAACCGAAATCGCAAAATCGCAATTCGCCCATGGCGTGAACCTATTATCGTTTATATCGTTACATCGTTCTTATCGTTGGTTTTATTCGGGGTGAAAGATCTCATTTCTCCAAATCTTGAGTATCTTGAGGCGATAAGGTAAAAGACCGGGAAGACGATAAGCCGGATTCTGTCGCGAGCAATCATTCATCTAGGAATTCCGTCACCGGAATTCTCAAGCGATCCACCGAAGACACAGCGGAGAGCCGTTTTGCCTTGCGTTGACCTTGCTTCAGATAGGGTTTATCACTCCTTGGGTTTCCCCAAATCAGGCCTAGCTCCTAAAGCAGGCATTTCACCCTGTCTGCCAGGATTTCCCCTGACAGCGGTCTGTTTTCTGTGACACTTTCCGTATCCTTGCGGACCCCAGTCTTTCACTGGTATCTTCTCCTGCGAAGTCCGGACTTTCCTCCTTCATCAGTGCGAGCCCAATGACGGCGATTGCTTGTCTTCCCGGCATGTTTTTTTCGGCCTTGCCGGATTTATTATACAACGAAAATGGCTTAATAGGCAAATTGCTTAGGCTTTCGTCCGGCGGCGGCGGCGGCGTTGTTTAGCCGCTTCGGGGGCTCCTTCGAGTTCCTCGCTTTCCTGCCAGAAATGGATTCGGGAGCAATGTTCACAGAAAACGAGCCTCTCTCCTTTACGAACCAGATTTTCATGTTGGGCTGTCAACATAATGTGGCAGCCGCTGCAGCAACGATTTTCAATGGAAACGACAACGCGATCCTTTTTGTTTTTCAGCAGTCCTTCGTAAATATGAAAGACGTCGGGATTGGCTTTTTCGACTAACTGGTCCCTCTTCTCTTTAATGACACACCCTTCTTCATTAATACGGGTAAGACTTTCACGGATTTCGGTTTCCAACACTTGGCTGCTCTCTGTGGTCGACGTCATGTTATCTGTGAGGGTTTTTAAGATCTCCTCTTCACCCGTGAGTTGGTCTTGTAGATCGGTTACAACCTGCTTTTTTGTCACACGCTCCCTTTCAGCTCGTGAAATTTCGTGGCTGAGGGCATTGAATTCGTCAACTTTTTTTACCTGATTCTGCTGTCCTTCGAGTCTCTTTATCTTTTCAGAAATTTCCTTAACTTCTCCTTCGATGATGCGCATGTTTTTTTTCAATTCAATGATCTCTCCCTCTTTGATCATCGTCTTATGCTTGAGATCAGTGTTAATTGCATTGATATGATTGAGCTCCTTCTGACGCTCTCTTTTCAGTCTAATGAGTTGGATCATTTGCATATCATATTCTTGAATCTCTAAAATCTCCTCAAGAGCTCCGTACATAACCAGCCTTTACCATGTAAATCGTTTAGATACACTTATCGTCGCCGCCCTACCACCCATTTTCACGTTCTGCGAGAAGTTTTCCGGATTATTAATCCCGTGAATGGCGACACTTACATCTATGTAGAATAAATACTTTTGGGAAAATTTTCAAGGAAATTTCCTTTTTCAATTGACAAGGATTGAACGAGCTGCCAAACATTTAGGTATGACGAATAAAACCAGACTTGCAAACCAACTATTAGCGATAAAAAAAAGAATTACCGATAAGATAGAAGAGGCTCCTCAGTGTTTTGTAGGCTTTGATGGTTTTACGGATGAAATCATCGATGCCGTTGAGACCCGCACAGGTCCTCATGACTATCAAGCGATGACCGAAATGAGGCAGTTTGGTCAACGCATTAACGAGTTTGCGGGAAAAAGCTGCAACATCGAGCTTGTTGTCCGGCAAAAAAAAATCGGCGGCAACGCCCCTATTTTGACAAATGCCTTGTTGGAAGGGGGGCATCGGATTACTTTTGCCGGAGCAATCGGTAAAAAAGAGAAAATCGAGCCCCTCTTTCAAGAAATGGCAGATCGTTGCAAGCGCGTCTTTCCCCTTTGTCCTAGCGGACATTCCGACGCTCTCGAATTTCATGACGGAAAAGTTATTCTGGGCAAGCATGCCAGCCTCATCGACATCAACTTCTCCACTCTTATCAAACATATTGGCAAAGAGACTCTGATTCAACTTTTAGACGAAACCGATCTCTTTGTGAGCGCCAACTGGACCATGCTTCCTCTGATGACAGAAATCTGGCACCGGATAGATGAGGAGATCGTCCCTAGTCTATCTCCCCGCTCCAATGAAAGACCCCGGTGGCTCTTTGTGGATTTGGCCGATCCGGCAAAGCGGACAGATAGCGATATGCTCGAAGGCCTTCAAGCACTCAAACGTTTAAGCAAGGCCTTTCGGACAATTCTTGGACTGAATGCCGCTGAAGCGATACGCGTTGGAGATGTCCTAAGTTCTCCTTTTGCTCATGACGGTGATTCAGCACACATGCGCAAGCTAGCTCAAGATATTTATCAACGCTCCGGTTTATATGAAATCATCATCCACGCCACCCACTATGCTGTTGCCGCCAATGAACAGGAAATGATTTTCGTCCAGGGCCCCTATACAGGGTCGCCAATCCTGGCGACCGGCGCCGGGGATAATTTTAATGCGGGGGTCTGCAATGCCCTGCTCTATCAATTATCCACGGAAGACGCCCTGCTCTCCGGCGTGGGAACTTCCGGTTTCTATGTTCGCTATGCCAAAAGCCCCACGATTTCCGAGCTGGGATCCTTCCTAAAAACATGGGAAGTTCATCCGGAGGAATTGATCCATGAGTAATTCACGGGTTGAAAAGTATTGGGAAAAACACCCGAAAGAGGTACGCAATCCCGCTGCAATTGCCTATCTTGCAGCTTTGGACAGCGTAGAGAGCGTCTCTCCAAGCGTTGCAGCTAGCATTCTCAAGGAACTACAAGACGAGAGGTCCCACCTCAAACTCATCGCCTCAGAGAATTTTTCCTCGTTGGCGGTCCAGCTGGCAATGGGAAATTTATTGACGGATAAATATGCCGAAGGGTATGCCGGCCATCGCTTTTATGCCGGCTGCGACAATGTCGATGCCATCGAAGAAGATGCACAAAACCGACTGAAGCAACTCTATCATGCCGATTGTGCGTATGTCCAACCACACTCCGGCGCTGATGCCAACCTCGTTGCCTATTGGGTCATTCTCGTGCACAATGTCCAAAATGCAGAGATCGAAAAGCTTGGTAAAAAAAGCCTCAATGCCTTGAGTCCCGAGGAATATGAACAGATTCGGCAGCTGATGATCAACCAAAAATTGATGGGAATGTCGCTCAATGCGGGAGGTCATCTTACTCACGGATACCTCCATAATGTCTCGTCAAAAATGATGAAGGCAGTGGTCTATGATGTCGATCCCAAAACCGAGCGGATTAACTATCAAACCCTAGCAGAACAAGTCAAACAGGAAAAGCCCGCAATCCTCTTGGCCGGATACTCCTCTTATCCCCGTCGAATCAATTTTGCTGTGATGAGAGAAATTGCTGACAGTGTGGGTGCTGTGTTTATGGTTGACATGGCACATTTTGCCGGACTTGTCGCCGGCAAAGTCTTTACCGGCGACGACGATCCTGTCCCTTTTGCCCATATCGTGACCTCAACGACTCACAAAACTCTCCGCGGGCCTCGAGGAGGGTTCATTCTCTGTACAAAAGAGTATGGCGATGTGGTGAATAGGGGATGTCCCTTGGTCCTAGGGGGCCCTCTCCCTCATGTTATTGCAGCAAAAGCTGTTGCATTTAAAGAAGCGCAAACGGCGGCATTTCAGGACTACGCACGGCAGGTGGTTGCCAACGCTAGGGCTTTGGCAATGCGTATCCAAGAGCGGGGAGTGCGCATCGTTACGGAAGGGACTGACAATCATTTGGTTGTCTTGGACCTGGGCTCTTTTGGATTGACCGGAAAGCAGGGAGAAACCGCTCTTCGGCAGGCAGGGATTACGGTTAACCGCAATGCCATTCCTTTTGACAAAAACGGGCCTTGGTATACCTCGGGAATACGGGTAGGGACGCCGGCAACGACGACTCTTGGAATGAAAGAAGAGCAGATGCGCGCAATTGCCGATATGATCGTCGACGTACTTGCACACACGGAACCCGCCATTGCTGAAAAAACGGGAAAATCAAGTAAAGCCAACAGCAGCACCGAGTTAAAAACTCTGGAAAGGGTGCGAGGACTCCTTGCAGATCTTTTACAACAGTACCCTTTGTACCCCGAAATCGAAGGAGTGGAGGCAGGGTGACGCAAAATTTTTTCAGGAAAGAATCAAAGCCCGATTTTTCTTGAAAAAAGGCACTCTAACACACATAATGTACGATGAATAAAGAATAGGAGACCTCCATGTCCAAATCACTCAAGCTAGCCCGAGAGAAAGAAGAATCCCCTTTCATCAAAATCGAAGATCGCATTGATGCGGCCCTCCTTGAAGCTCGACGCATCTTAATTTCCGATCAAGTAGACAACGATAGCGCGAAAGATATCATCCGTAAATTGTGGTACCTGGAGCTGACAAAACCGGGAGAGCCCATTCTCTTTGTGATCAACAGCCCTGGCGGATCGGTTGATGATGGATTTGCCATTTGGGACCAAGTACGGATGCTTACCTCTCCTGTAAGAACTCTTATAACAGGGCTTGCCGCCTCTATGGGTTCGATTTTAAGCCTCTGCGCAGAAAAGGGAAATCGCTTTGCAACGCGGCAAGCACGAGTGATGATCCACCAACCTATGATTGGCGGGATCATTCAAGGGCAAGCCACTGACTTAGATATTCAAGCAAAAGAGATGATCAAAACCCGCAAAAAAATCGTTCTTGTTTACACCGAAGCCACAGGAAAAGACTACGAAACGGTTGATCGTGCTATCGACCGCGATACTTGGATGACAGCTGATGAGGCCAAAGCGTGGGGGCTCATTGATGATGTCGTTGACTCCTTCCAGGCCCTGCCGCAGTGATCGTGATTCCTTTTGCGAAATATTCCGGTTGTGGAAATGATTTTATTTTGATTGACAACCGTCAACAGACTTTTTCCCCGGCGGATCGCCCCTTGATAAAAAAATTGTGTCAACGGAGGCTTGGAATCGGTGCGGATGGGATGATTTTTCTGGAAAATGGCACACGTGGGGGGGATTTTCGCATGCGCATCATTAATGCCGATGGAAGTGAAGCGGAGATGTGTGGAAATGGGATCCGCTGTTTGGGAAAATTTATTCGACAATTGGGTGTTCCTCAAAACGCATTTTCTGTTGAAGTGCCTGGGCGCTTGTGTCATGTCCAACTCGAAAATGGGGATGTCAGCGTCAGCCTAGGGCCTCCAACGCAAGTGCAATGGTCCTTGCAGCTGCCCCTGCAACACCGATGTTTTACCGTTGACTATTTGAATACAGGGGTTCCACACGCTGTGATCTTTACTGCTGACGTGAACACTGTCGATTTGGCAGCGATCGGGCCGGCAATTCGCTATCACCCGAAGCTGGCACCTGCCGGAACAAACGTGACGATCGCCTCTTTGAGCCGGCAGAGGGAAATTCATCTCAGAACATATGAAAGAGGCGTTGAAGGAGAGACACTAGCTTGTGGAACTGGAGCGGCAGCGGCGGCAATTGCCGCGGCTAGGAAATATGGACTCTCGAATCCTATTGTCGTTAACACCCATTCCCGTGAAACACTCATCTTTAATCTGACATGGCATCAGCGTGTGGTTCAAGATGTGAAGATGAAGGGCCCTGCAACCCTCGTTTATCGAGGAGAAGCCGCAATCGCCTAATTGAACTCGACTTTGCAAAAAATTTGCAAAGTCGAGTTGAAGAGAATCAATTGTTCTTGTATAGTTAATGACGTTGATAAAAGGGAGCAATTCTCCATCGTGGCTGTCCATGTGTGCTAAAGCAAAAAAAATCGAACTTCAAGCTCAAAATCCCTTAATCTTAAGGTGTCATCGGCTAATAGAAGCATTTGCAAAGTCTGATGATGAGCGGGATTTTTATCTGGATAATATCGAGGGCTTCATTATTTATGTCGATCTTGATAAATCTGAAGAAGAGATTGCGAAGCTGGAAAAAGAATTGGAGGCCAATTCACTGCGTTATTTTCTGATTCCCAAACTGACGTTCTATGAGATAAAAAAAATCATGGAAGGGTTTGTAACAGAAAAAGTCTATGATATTGACACGAAGGAAAAACTTCTTGATATCATTCAATCCAAAGAAGCGCGCGAAAATTTTCTGGAATTTATTTATGACCATCATACAGAACTAGAAAAATGGCAGCAATATTATCAAGAACGATCGCGCATTCGCATTATTGAATGGCTGCGCCAAAAAAACGTCCACTTTATCTTCGAAGAAGACTTGAATCTGTCGACAAGCGTTATTGAGAAATTAAAACAAAACCTTTTTGAAAAAAAACCGGGAAAAGAAATCGAAGCAGTACGTAAGACATTGGAAATCAAAGCAAAAGCTTATTATTCCAATGAAGCCCTCAATCCTCGGCCAAAACGGGGACGGCCGCCAAAGCAGACGCAAAAGTTAGAAATGGAACATCCAGTGACGATTGATATTTATACCGAAGTACCAAAAGATGTCCAACCCTTTCTTTTTACACCGGAAATCACCAGTGTTTTTGATATCACCTTTTCTTCACGCTTTGAAACCAGAGAAGAGCTTCTTTCTCATCGAAGCCCAACGGCCCCTTCTTCGGAATTTGAGAGAAATATCAATCACATTAGCGAAAAATTGGCATCATTGCGAAAGCTTTCTAATCAATGGGGAGAAACAAAAGTGCTTGCTCCCTCGGTACAGCCCGGGACCACACCGGAAGAGGCAATAAGTGAAGATGCGCGAGAACTGTTAACACAGTTCGATAAGGATAAATCCCCTCGGGAAAAGGCATCAAAACCAAAAAAATCCTTAACTAAAGAGAAGCCTAAGAGATCTCCTGTTAAACGAATCATAGCAAAAGACAAATCCGAGACAAACGCCGTTGCTAACTCAACGAAGAATAAAGCCCCTGCGACGACGAAAAAACGGCAAGTTCGGAAACTTGCCTCTAAAAAAACGGCAGCTGAACCCTCGGAAAAACCTTCTGTCCAAAGAAAAAAACCCGCACCTTCCAATCCTCAAGATAATCCTAAAACAAGTAAGAAATCCGAGCAGTAGCTTCTTCTTGGCGAGGGCGCTATACACATTATTCAAACTCAAGAATTGCATTTGGGCAACACGAAAGCTTCCGCGATTGGACGATCGCAAGAGGCTCAAT